>CAYWDW010000365.1:0-5963 GCA_964457105.1 uncultured Heliobacteriaceae bacterium | reverse complement strand
GAAACCAGGTACTTGATGCCGCTGTTGCCGCCTGGGCTGATCTTCCATTCAAGCTGCAGCTCGAAATCGCCGTACTGATCGGTCGTAATCAGGTCGGGGCCTTCAATGACTTTGCCTTCGGCATTTTTGCCCATCGGAATTTTGGCGAGCGTGTGGTCCTCGACCCGCCACGCTGCCGGCACGGTCTGCTGGTGAAAGCCGCGCCAGCCGTTCAGGGTCTGGCCATCAAAGAGCAGGCGCCAGCCTTCAGCCTTTTCGGCCTCGGTCAGCATGTTGGCAGTGGTGGAAGCAGGTTTGACGCAGGCGGTAAAAACGAAGCTGAAGGCGAGCAGCGCAATCAGTCGCAATAATCTGGTTGGCATGGATTTGATAATCTTCCCGGCTATGCTCCGGTTAATGGACAGCGAACGACCAGTTCGCTGCCCATCAGCCGTGAGACGCTTACGCTTTGGCAAGGTGGACCGGGCGGTCGGTGACGCGCTCGGTGCGTTCGTCGAAATACAGCACACGGCCTTCGCGGTATGACTGCACGGCCATGCCGATGGTGGTCATGGCTTTGTACGCAGTCAGCGGATCAAGCACGGTTTTCTCGCGCGATTTGACGCAGCGCAGGAAGTTTTCCATGTGATCCTCGCGCTTCTCGGTGGCGAGCGTGACTTCGGGCTGGCCGTATTTCTCCGCGACTTTTTTCAGCGCAAGTTTTTCAGGCGTGACGGTGATGTGATCCACTTTGCCTTCAAACTGTCCTTCGGGAACCATCATAATCGTGCCTTCGTGACCGCGAATCAGTCCGGGAATATGCTGGCTGTTCGCCATCGAAGAACTCAGCACGAGCGAATGGCCTTTCGGAAATTCAGCGATCAGGTGGAAGGTGTCCGGCACTTCGCGCTCATCCTTGAAAACATAGATGCCGCCCGAAGCCATGACCTTGTGCGGAAACTGCGCTTCGCCCCAGCAGATGTTGAGCGGCGCGACGACGTGATAAAACAGATCGGTCGCAATCCCGCCCGAATAGTCCCAGTATTTGCGGAAGCGGAAGAAACGATCAGCGTCATACTTGCGCTTCGTCGCACTGCCAAGCCACATCGTCCAGTCAATGAAATCGTCACCCTTCGCCTGCGGCCCGGCATTTTTGTCAATCGGCCAGTTCCATTCGCCTTCAATCGAGTTGCGGTGATACGACCCCTGGCTCATCAGCAGTTGTCCGATCATGCCGTCTTCGATGGCCTTGCGCGCCTTCCACCACTGATCCGAAGAGGTCGTCTGCGAACCGATCTGCACGACGCGGCCTGTGGCTTTGGCGGTTTCGTAAAACCGCTTCGCCTCCTCGACGGTTTTGGTCATCGGCTTTTCGCAGTACACATCCTTGCCCGCCTGCATCGCGGCAATCGCAATCGGCGCGTGCCAGTGATCGGGCGTGGCGATGATGACCACGTCAATATCCTTGCGGGCGATCACCTCGCGGTAATCAAGCGTGGCGAACTCGGCCTTGCTGAGTTCTTTGGCGCGATTGAGACGCTTGCGATAAACATCGCAGACGGCGACCACCTGCGCCGGACGGCTGCTTTCACCGACCCGCATCGCCCACCGCATGACGCTGCTGCCGCGCCCGCCAACGCCGATGCAACCAATATTGATGCGGTCATTGGCGCCGAGGACGCGCCCGGTCGTGAAATGAACGCGGGCTTTGCTCTGCGCCAGAGTTGTAGTCGCTGCTGATTCAGCGAGCAGCGCGCCGCCAACGGTTGCCGCGCCGACGCCGGCCTGTTTGAGAAAATCCCTGCGAGACTTATCAGTCTTCTGACTTCTGTCAGTCATGCCGTAATCCTCCCGAATTGCCGAAAAATGGTTGATGGAAAGGAAGCCCGAAATTAATCAGGGAAGCTGTTTTTCCGGCTTCACCTGCTGAAACGCGAACAAGCATACTCGCGGGTTGACATCTGGTCAAACCATCTGGATAATCCGCTCCGCCATCGAGGTCAGATCAGACGAACGCCACTAACTATCAAAGCCCGATGCGGCTGCCTCAGATGGCCCTGCTGGGATGAAGCTTTCCTTCTATATTCCGAAAACAGTTCTGACGCAAAACGCGCTTTCAGGCAGTTTTCTCAACCAAAACTCCGGCGGCTCTCCGCAGCGCTAAACCGCTCGTCGCTCTCATTTCGCACGATGTCGGCGTAATAGGAAGCAGCCACATTCAGAACGGAGGTTTCAGCATGAAGCTCAGCAGGACCAGAATCACCGGACAGATTCTGAGTATCGGGCTGTTTCTGGCGCTCAGCGCGCTCAGCGCCTTCGCCCAGTCTGACAACACCCAGATTTCCGGGTTCGTCAAAGACCAGGCAGGCTCAGTCGTTCCAAACGCCAAAATTGTTGTCAGAAGTGAGTCGAAGGAGTTCGAGCGCACCGCGACGACCAACAGCGAAGGATACTTCGTCGTTACACAGTTACCCCCGGGCTTCTACACCGTCCAGGTTGAGGCCGCCGGTTTCAAGCTGTTCAAGGAGACGAATCGCAAGCTGGACCCGAACATCCCGGCCAGCGTGGATGTCGCACTGCAACCCGGCCAGGTGACGGAAACCGTCTCGGTCACGGCTTCGGCGGCTGGCGTCCAGACTGAATCATCAACCGTTGGCAAGCTGGTTGAAATCAATCAGGTCGAAAAGCTCCAGCTCAACGGACGCAATCCGCTTTTTCTGGCGATCCTCAAACCAGGCGTCAGCAGCGGCAGCGCGCTCGGCGGATTCAGCTTCGGCCTGACGACCGGCGGTCTGAACATCAACGGTTCACGCACGCAGGACAATCTCATCACCTTCGATGGCGCAGTCGGCGTCCGCACCCGCTCAAACGGCACGTCAATCGGCGTGGCCGACCTTGATTCAACGCAGGAGATTCAGATTCTGACGGCCAACTACAACGCCGAATATGGTCGTTCAGCAGGCGGTCAGGTGCGCATCGTCACCAAATCAGGCGGCCAGAATTTTCACGGCGCGGTTTACGAATACATTCGCAATTCGGCGCTCAACGCCAATTCGTGGGGCCGCAACGCCGCCACGCCGGCCAATCAGCCGTGCAGCGATCCGGCTTTTGAGAAGGCCAACCACTGCCGCCCGGAGCCGTTCCGCTACAATCAGTTCGGCTACAATCTGAGCGGCCCGGTCATCATCCCCGGCACCAGCTTCAACAGTGAACGCAACAAACTTTTCTGGCTCTGGAGCCAGGAATGGGTCAAGTTCCGCCGCGAGCAGACGACCAACATCCGCGTCCCGACGCTGCGCATGCGGCAGGGCGATTTCAGCGAACTTTTTCCCGGCGGCCCGAACTATGTGTCGCAACTTGGCGTCACCCGCTTCCTCAAAGACCCGCAGAAATCAGGCGCGTGTAATGCCACCGACCAGTCGGGCTGCTTCAATGATGGCGGCGTCATCAACAAGATTCCGGCCAATCGTCTGAGCGCGAACGGGCTGGCGCTGATGCGCGCCCTGCCGGAACCGATCTCAGGCTATTACGGCCCCGGCGGCCAGAACTTCTTCCAGTCGCGCGCGGCGCCGCAGGATCAGCGCAAGGACACGATCTCAGTGGATTACTACCCGACTGAGAAACACCAGTTCCGTTTCCGCTTCCAGCTTTATCACGGCGTTTTCCCTGATGCCTTCCGCGGCGGCACTGACCGCGCACCGGCGACGCTCGACCGTCCGAATCAGACGGCGACCATCAACTGGGTGTGGACGCTCTCGCCTACCTGGATTGCTGAAACCGTCGTCGCGGGCAGCCGCGATCAGGTCTTCATCTCCGTGCAGACGGAGGGCGACCGTTACAAACGCAGCATCTACGGCATCAATTACCCGTACATCTTCCCAGGCGCGCAGAAGGAAATCTCCGACAAGATTCCGACCGTGGACTGGGACGCTTTCAACGGCCTGGACGGCGGTCCCTATCCGTCGCAATCCACCGGCCCGATCTATCAGATCAACCAGAACTGGACGAACATTCGCGGCAATCACACGATCAAATTCGGCGGCTATTTCGAGCGCGCCGGGCAGAATGACTTCGACCAGATCAACGTCTCCGGCGTGCCGGGCGGAACGAACAACCAGAATGGCCGGTTCGTCTTCTCCAACTCGACACCGGGCGGCACGGGCGTCGCGATTGGCAACGCCGCGATTGGCATCTTTGACACCTACGCCGAACTTGGCACGCGTTCATTCACGCCGTATCGCGGTCACATGTTCGAGTGGTTCGTCCAGGATTCCTGGAAGGTCACGCCGAAGCTGCGCGTTGAAGCCGGGGTGCGCAATACGATTGTTCAGCCGTATTACAGCCTCTGGCGCAATATGGTGGTCTTCGACGAGAAGTATTACGACCCGAACAATCTGGTGACGATTGACCGGGCCACCGGGCGCATCACCGGCGGCAGCCTTCAGGCTCGTTACAACGGCCTGGTGATTCCAGGCGACAAATGGTCGGATGCCGCCAAAGGCGCAGGCCGTGTGCCGATTGCCAGCACGGGCGAATTTGACTTCCTCTTCCGCAATGGAGCTGAAGGCAAATCGTATTCGGACATTCACGTCTGGGATACCTTCCAGCCGCGTCTCGGTTTTGCCTACGCGTTCAATGACAAGAACGTGATTCGCGGCGGCGTGGGTCGCTTCCTGACGCGCCTCGGCGTCAGCGACTCGGTCTTCCTCGGCGGCAATCCGCCGCTTCAGCCGTCAGTTTCGGTGAGCTTCGGCAACGTGGATAATCCGGGCGGCGTGAGCGGCGTCAACTTCCCGCTGACCATCACGACGCAGGATCGGAACTTCCGCATGCCGGAAGCCTGGACGTGGAACGCGACCTTCGAGCGTGAGATCGGCTGGAACACGACCGTTGAGGTCGGCTACGTGGGGCGGCGCGGGCTGTTTGCGCAGCGCGAACGCAACCTCAATCAGTTGCCGGTCGGGACGCGCTTCCTGGCGGCGAACGCCGGAGCCAACGTGGATGCGCTGCGTCCGTACAAAGGCTTCGCCGTGATCCGCTCGACAGGCAACGAATCCAACTCGTTCTATAACGGCCTGCAAATGAGCGTCAATCGCCGCTTCAGCAGCGGCTTCAGCTTCGGCGCCGCGTATACGCTCTCAAAGGTGTCTGACAGCGGTTCGGGTCAGCGCGATGTGGTTCCCAACGCGTTTGACACGGGCAACCTCTGGGGGCCTGCCGATTACGACCGCCGTCACGTCATGGTGGTCAATGCCATCTACGAACTGCCGATCTTCAAGGATCGTTCCCGGTGGACAGGCAAACTGCTCGGCGGCTGGACGCTCACGGCGGTGTCACAGATGCAGACCGGGACGCCGGCCAGCGTCGCCACTGGCGATGATTTTGCCGGTGTCGGCACAGGCAGCGGAGCGCAGTTCTGGCGGCTGAACGGTTCGATCAACCTGCTGGAAGCCTTTGCTCCCGTTCGTACCGATACGAGCTTCTGGCTGAATCCGGCCAACCCGGATGGCACGCCGCTCTACGCGAAGCCAGCCAATGGCACCATCGTGACAGACCGCCTGCGCAACATCATTTACCGGCCCGGCTTCCAGAATCACAATCTCGGTCTGTTCAAGGACTTCACCATCAAGGAAGGCCATCGTATCACCTTCCGCGCCGAAGCCTTCAACTGGCTGAATCATCCGGACTGGGGCGGCCCGGACCTCAACCCGAACAACATCGTGGTTGGTTCAGATGGCAAGGTGGATCTGACCAAGACAACTTTCGGAAAGATCACCGGCAAAGGCGGCAACCGCGAATTGCAGTTCGCGATCCGCTATCAGTTCTGAAAGCTGATTCACTGACAATTGACAGTGCCCGCGTGGTGATTCACTGCGCGGGCACTGCTGTTTGCGCACAAGGCGCGCCATAAACAAGGAGCAAACAAGGCGCAAACAAGGAGCAAACAAGGAGCAAACAAGGAGCAAACAAGGAGCAAACAAGGA
>CAYWDW010000364.1:4862-5967 GCA_964457105.1 uncultured Heliobacteriaceae bacterium | reverse complement strand
AGACAATTTCAGCGAGCAGAACAGCGAGGAGATCAGGTCTTTCGATTGGCTCAAATGCGGACGGCGGGCTGAGGTTCAGTCGTCTGGCTGGCGGAACTGAGCTGCTGACAGGATCTGTTAATTTTCGGACTGACGACACATTTCTCACTGCCGCAGCCTCGTAAACGGGTTGTTTTGAGGTACACTGTCGTCGCCTTGATGGGCAGTTCCGTTTCGCCAGCGAAAATAAACAGCCACTGCCCTGACCCGATTTGTGTTTTTTTTACGCATGAACATGATGAAACAGGTTTTTTCAGCCTCGTTTTATCTGACAGCTTCCCCTGGTTCCTGATTCGGTCAGGTCTGATCTGAATCAGGATTTATCGCAAAATTTATCGCAAAGGTTTTGCCGGATCCTTTTACCCGCTCGGCCAGGCCCGCTACCTCTGGCCGACTCAGTGATCTGCATTTCGGCTCCAACCCGAAATGTATCTGAAGTGATTGCCGCCGTCTCGTTCCCCACCGCCTGAGCGGCAATCTGCCTGGTCTGTGCCAAACATTCCGTCAGGAACCTAACCGAATTTATGCTATGACCACAATCAAGGTTGATTCGCAACTTCTTCCCCGATTGCCACATTCTGACAACAGCGCAGCCCTGCCTGAGGAGGCAGCGACTGTTCTGATTCGCCAGCGCAAAGAGCAACTGCTGGAAGAAATCAATAACCTCAAACGCAGCATTGCCCGCCTGAACCGCATGCTGGCAGAAAAGCAGAAAGCTTACCGCCACCTTGTCCTGTCTCCGGCAGCATCGTCACCGGACGCTGCACATAAAGCGGACACGCCTGACCCCGAATGACAAGGTTGTTTCAGCCTGCGGCGCTGATTCTGTCGGCCCTGCTGTTGCCATCAGGACGCGCCGCAACTTCCTTTGCGACGCGCGCGAGTTCTGTGTCCGGGCAGGGCTGAGGGCGGGTGACGGGTCAGATCAGATTGTACTTGCCCGTCCGTCAAACAGGCCTTGTGACCGTAGTGCGCGCGTGAGCGAGCGCCCTGGTCTGACGTGCCGGGATGCTCGCTCACGCTCGCACTATGGTCCTGGACACGCGATTGCAAATTGACCTGATTA
>CAYWDW010000364.1:0-4852 GCA_964457105.1 uncultured Heliobacteriaceae bacterium | reverse complement strand
CCCTAACCCGGGGGGGGTGGGTTGTGGGCGGGGGTGGGCGCGCCCTGTGGTGTTGGGGGGGGGGTGGCGCGCCCCCGCCCCCACTACGGTACTGGACACGCGATTGCAAATTGACCTGATTAGCGACCCGGCCTTTTCGTTTGACACTGCCTGCCTGGTTTCATTAAGCTCCGGGCACCGAAAGAGGTGAAAGAGGAAGACAGATGGTCCCTGGTCTTCCCGCAGGACGGGCGCGCGACGCCTGGTCAGTTCTGACCGTCGCCCCGGCATTGTTACTGATGGCGCTGGCAACTTCTGAACAGCGCCCGACTCATCCAGGTTCATCCGCTTGAAATTTCGCCGTTAACTTCAGCCCCGCACATCACTGGCAACTTATGGAGCAACTGACCGCGGCCTTGCCCCCGGAGACAGATTACACCCGGAAAGGGACGGGAAGTCGGGATTATCAACTGCTGCTGCTGGCGGGGCTGGCGATTATTGCGATCATCCTGGCCGGAATTTTTTCGCACCGGCATCATTACTGTCTGCTGCTTTATCTGATTCCCTCGCTGCTGACTTTCGGGCTGCACCGGCGGCGGCTGATTTACGGCATCGGCGTGATTGGCATCGTCGCCACGATGCTTGACTGCGTGATGATTGCCGAACCGAGGCTGACCGGCGAGCGAATTATTTCGGGCTATTTCTCGATTCTGCTGCAAAGCATGATCTGTTATCTGGCGCTGCGGCAGTGGCGATATTTGCTTGAGGAGCAGAGCCGACGGCGGCTGAGCGATGCGCAGTTGCGGGAAATCTCAACGGAGCTGGTCGAGAGCGAGCGACATCAGCGACGGCTCGAACGCCGCAACCGCGAACTCGCCGCGCTCAATGAAATCGCCTCAACCATCAGCCGGGCGGCCAGTCTGGATGCGGCGTTCAGGTTTGCGCTCCGAAGCATTTCGCAACTGACGGCGCACGAAGCGGTCATTATGCTGCGCGACGATGACGAAAAACTCGTCTTTGCCGACGCGCAGCGCTGCGGCTTCGGTTCGACCGATCTGGCGCAGTGGCTGACGAAACTGGATGAAGACCTGCTGCTGCGCTACGTCAGGCAGCAGAATGCGCCGGGCATTATCGAAGACGAACGGGCGGAATCGGAACTCGCTCCGGCGCTGCGCGATTACGGTTTTGTCAGCTATGTGGTCGTGCCGATTGCCGATGGCGAGAAGCGCCTGGGCGCGCTGATTCTGGCGAGCTGTACGAGCCGGCAGATGACCGCTGAAGACCTCTCGTTTCTGAGCGCCGTGACCAATCAACTGGCCGGGGCGATTGAACGCGCGCGGTTGTCGCACGAAGCCGAGACGCAGGCCATTCGCCAGCTTGCGCTCGAACGGCGGATGACGCGCCTGCTGACTGAAAACGCTCCGGTAGCGATTGCGCATCTGACGCCGGAACTCAATTACGTGATGGCGAATCCGATTTACCTGGAACTGCTGCGCCATCAGACGGGCGACGCGCAACTGGAACTGGTTGGCATCAGCCTCAATGAGGCGGCGCCGCAACTGGCCGAAGATCACGCGTGGGCCGACGGACTGCGGCAACTGCTGCTCAAGAGTCAGCCGTTCACTTTTCAGGCGCAGCCGAGCCGGTCACAGGCCGACGGGCTGACCTCGTACTGGGACTGGACGGTCTGGCCGGTGCGTGATGATGAAGGCGCGACGGAAAGCCTGCTGCTGATGGGCGCAGATGTGACGCGGCGGATCGAAGCTGAACGCAACCTGGAGACGGCGCTTGAAGCCGCCTGGACCGAACGCAACAAACAGGAAGCTGTCATCGAACAGATCACTGATGCGGTGTTCATTGCCGATGCCGCGATTCGCAACGTCGTGCGTGTCAATTCAGCCGGTGCGCGACTGCTTGGTTACGAAAGCCCGTTTCAGCTTGAAAAGAGTCTCGACACCTATCCCGCACTGCTCAGCCCGCGCCTGCCCGATGGCAGACCGCTGCAGCCGGAACGCTTTCTGCTCAATCGCGCGCTGCGCGGCGAGGAAGTCCACGATGATCACCTGATTTTGCGGCGGCTGGACGGCAGCCTGATTCACGTCCTCGCGGGCGCTTCGCCGGTCCGCAATGCGAGCGGTGAAATCGTGCTGGCGGTGGGGATTCTGCACGATGTGACGAACCTGCTGAAGATTCAGACCGAACTGGAAAAATCGAATCAGTCGAAGGATCTGTTTCTGGCCATGCTTTCGCACGAACTGCGCACGCCGCTGACGCCGATTCTCGGCTGGTCGAAGATCATGCACGAGAATGTGCATGATCCGGTGGCCGTGCAGCAGGGCATTGAGGCGATTGAACGCAATGCGCGGCTGCAGTCGCAACTGGTGGATGACCTGCTCGATATGTCGCGCATCATTGCGGGCAAGATTGAGCTGACCCGCTCGCCGCAGGATTTCAATCAGATCATTCGTTATGCGCTGGAGACCGTGCAGACCCGCATTGACACGCAGATGCTGGATCTGGATCTCGATCTGGCTGCCGGGGGGCTGCCGGTTTACGGCGATCCGACGCGGCTCGAACAGGTGATCTGGAATCTGCTGTCGCGCAACATCGTCAAGGCCGACGGCACGCCAATGCCGTGAAATTCACGCCAACGCGCGGGCGCATCCGCATTACATCGCGGCGGGTGCAGCAGTATTGCCAGGTTGAAGTGGCCGACAATGGCATTGGCATTGACCCGGAGATGCTGGAGACCATTTTTGAGCATTTTCAGCAGGTCGAAAGCGGCACCTCGCGGCGCCACGGCGGACTCGGCGTCGGACTGGCGATTGCCCGGTCGCTGGTCGAAATGCACGGCGGCTGGATCCGGGCTGAAAGCGCAGGCGCGGGTTGCGGCTCCAGCTTTACCGTGATTATTCCGCTCTACAGCGGACATCTCAATCAACGCCCCGACAGTGACAAGAGGCAGGACAAGATGATGCGACTGACGGGGACGAAAGTGCTGGTGCTGGAAGATTCCGATGATTCGCGGGAGTTATTCGGGATGGTGCTGCGCTCGCGCGGCTGCGAGGTCGAACTGGCCGAATCGGTGCCGGAAGCGCTGGAACTGGCCTTCAGTCAGCAGCCCGACATTGTGATTTCAGACATTGGCCTGCCGGATATTGACGGTTATGAATTCGTGCGACGGCTGCGGCAGATGTCAGGCCTTGAGCGCGTGCCGGTCATTGCGCTGAGCGGTTACGCGACCGAGAAGGACAAGCGCCGCTCATCCGAAGCCGGGTTTGATCTGCACCTCGCCAAACCGATTGAGCCGGACCAGATCATCAACAGCATTCACGATGTGCTGAGCCGTTCTGGCCGGTAAATTCCCGCACTGCTTGCCACATCTGCGGACTGCGTTTAGACTGAACCCACCGGTCGTTTATGCAGTTCAGAATGCAAATTTTGCTGTCATCAGTGTAATAGTTGCACGGCCCCGATCCCTGCGAGGCACGGTCAGAAATTATTTCTGCCGACGTAAGTCCTCCGGGCAACTTCGGTTTACGGGCCGACATCAATTGCGCGCACGATCTGGAACGGTCATTGCTTTAAGTCATTGCCTTAGATTGAACGGGAGGCACTATTCAGGGAGATAATCAATTTTTCAGGAGAGGAATTTATTCCTTGCCCAGGAGGGAAAGACTAATGAAGACTGCGAAACACAATCTGCTTTTCACGCTGGTGATGGGACTGGCCCTGCTGGTGCCGGCCCTGGCCCAGGACGCGGGGACGACTGGCGGGGCGACTCGTCCGAGCCGCATGGTGAAAGGGCAGAAACAGAAAATTTCCGGCATTATCGTCAAGCGTGATGCGGACAGTTTCATTCTCCGCGATCAGAGCGGCGTTGACACGACGGTGTTGCTGAACAATTCAACTCAGGCCATCGAACGCAAGAGCAATCCGTTTCGCGGTGCGAAAAAATACGGCATCACGCAACTGGTGCGCGGGCTGGATGTCGAAGTCGAAGGCCTCAGCGACGGCTCCGCACTGACGGCGCAGAAGATCAGATTCAGGGATGTTGATTTCAGAGTGGCGAACTCGATTGAATCGAGAGTCACGCCGGTCGAAGGCCGCGTCAGCACGGCTGAAAATCGCCTGACTTCAACCGAACAGAATGCGCAGCGCATGGCTGGCCAGATTGATGAACTCGGCCAGGTGACCAATACGCTCAAGAGCAGCACCAGGGCGGCTCAGGATACGGCTGATGCCGCAGTGGCCGGTGTCAACGCGACCAATCAGCGCATCTCGATGATTGATGAATATGAGCCGATGAAAGCTGCGACCGTGAATTTCAAGGTCAACAGCTCGGTGCTTTCGCCCGAAGCCAAAGTGGCGCTTGATGAGATTGCCGGAACGGCCAAGACGCAGAAGGCGTTCATCATCGAGGTCGCTGGTTTTGCTTCATCCGAAGGCGATCTTGACAAGAACCGGGCGCTCAGTCAGCGGCGCGCCGATGCGGTCGTTCGTTACCTGGCTGAAACCCATATGATTCCGCTGCGGCGCATCGTGACGCCATTTGGTTATGGAGTGGCCAACCCGGTGGCCGACAATGCATCGAAGGAAGGGCGTGAACAGAATCGCCGGGTTGAAGTGAGAGTGCTGGTCAGCAAGGGGCTGACGGCTCCGGTCAGCGCGTCGCGTCCGAACAGCACTGGTGAATGATTGCTGACCGTGGCTCTGATTCAGAGAGACGGTTCAGACAGGATCAGTTCTGAATGGAACCCAACGGCTCGTCCCCGATGACGAGCCGTTTTACTAAGCAGTGACCGGCGCGCAACAGCACGCTGGCAGCAAGCCTGGCAAAGTCTGAGAGTCATGATGAAAACAGCAGGGAAGC
>CAYWDW010000363.1:0-5985 GCA_964457105.1 uncultured Heliobacteriaceae bacterium | reverse complement strand
GTTTGCTGCCGTTTGAAAGCGTCAGTTCATAACGGCCCCGGACGAAGGCGGCGTCACGGCCCGCGAGGCTGATGTCATAAATTGTGAATTGCAGACGGCCCATCTCACGACCTTCAGACTGGTAGTTTTTGCGATACCGTTCAAGCGTGGCTTCCCAGCCGGACAATTTAGCGCCGCCTGAGAAAAAGGTCAGCTCCGGTGAACGCCCGTAACCTTTCATGAAGTCCTCAATCTTTCCAGCATTCCAGGCTGCCATCTGAGCATCAAGCACGGCGCGAATTTCGGCTTCAGACTTCGGCTTGCGGGCCTGCGCGGCCTTGCCGGACGCGGCTTTCTTCGTCGGGTGAGCGAAGGCGACAAGGCTGATGATGACACAAAACAGAACGGTCGGAACAAGTCTGTGAAAGGGCATGCCGATTCTCCTGAAGCAGTCTATTTTCGTCGGTGAGTTTTGCTGCCGGGCTGACTATACCGCAACCCGACGTTGACGAGAATCGGCGCGCCGGGTTTGGTGGCGACGCGATAAATCGTCTGCGGGCCGGGATCGTCCTGCGTCAACTGACGGGTGGCATCGGCTCCGGCCTGCTGTTCGGATCTGGTCCAGGCCTTGCCCGCGCCGTTGGACATCTCAAAGTGTTCGGTCTGCGCGCTCCACTTTTTTTCCCAGTCGGCGACCTGCTCCTGGCTCAGCGTCAGCGATTTCGGGCCGATGGTGATGCCTTCGAGCGGTTGCGCCGTGACCAGCACGGTCAGCATTTCGCCGGTCTGATCGCTGCGTGACTGGCGCATCGTGAAGAAGTTCGGGCGATCATCCTGGCCGGGAATTTCAATGATCGTGCCCGCCGACACCTGATTGTCGCCGTTGCGCGTGCGCGTGGTCGGAAAGATCAGGTAAGGTTCACCCAGCGCGCCATCGGCGTAACGTTCGCGGTCAATGACGTAGAGATAACCTGATTGCGGCGACTCGAAGCTGAAGCGCACGCGCTCGCCCATGCGCAGCGGGGTTTCGGCTGAGACTCGTTCCGGCGTCCATTCGGCGGCGTTTTCGCCTTCCTGCACAATGATGCGCGCGCCCGTGTCGGCGCTGCTCGCCGGGCGCAGTCGCCAGATCGTCAGGCCAAGCTGACGATAGCCGGCTGTGTCAGCCGCAGGCGCTTCAGCCGCCGCCTTGCTGCCCGCGCGACGGTAGACCGGCTTTTTCGCGCCGGTCGCTGATTTCGCCGGACGCGCTTTGACAAACTCTTCAGGATAAATCTGCCGCGTGGTCGTCTCCTGGGCGAAGGCTGGCAGGCAGCACAAAGCGACGACACCCAGGCCGAGCGGCAACAGGCAACGCAAGCTGAATCGCATAAAAAATTCCTCCTGTCTGGACAAGCGCAATTCAGGAACGGATTCCCTCAGCACGAGGCACTTTATTTCCATTCGCCCTGAATCACAAAGGCCGCCCAGTAATAAGGCGCTGACCATGGCTGCTGTTTCCACAGGGCAAGCTGCGCCTGGCGCAGCGCCGAGGCCGGAGCCTGGCCGTTTCTGAGCATCTGCCGATAAAGCTGCGTCATCAGTTCAGCGGTCGCCTGGTCATTGACGTTCCAGAGGCTGACGATGACGCGCCGCGCGCCGGCATACATAAAGCTGCGGGTCAGCCCGACCAGGCCTTCGCCTTTGACCTCCTTGCCGAGGCCCGTCTGACACGCGCTCAGCACGACGAGTTCAGCCGGCAGATCGAGATTGTAAATTTCATTGGCGCGCAGAAAGCCGTCCTGCGGGTGGCCCTGTTCATCCACGAGCGACAGCACGAGCGCCGAAAAGTCAGGCCGCTGACTGTCAAGCCAGCCGTGCGTGGCAAAGTGCAGATACCGATAGTGGCTCAGTTCGGCGCTCATCGCCGTGGCGCGGCTGGCCTTGAAATCAACGGCCCGGAAGCTTTCGCCTTTGGGCAGCAGGGCCAGAATCTGATCGGCTTCCCGGCGCGTGAATGGCAGGCGCGGAACTGTCAGGCCGGCGAAGAATTTCAACTGCCCGGCCTTTTCTTCTTCGTGTTCGATCCGGCGCGAGGTCATCGCGGTGCCGGGTTTGTTTGAGGCTTTGATCGTTCTGATTCTGCTGCGTTCATCATCGGCGCTGAAGACCGGATCAGCGATGACCGCCAGCATTTTCGGCGCAGGCTTTCGCCCGGCCAGTTCGCGCCGCATCACATCAAGCGTTGAAGCCGACGGCAGGGTGATGATTTCGTAATTGACGATCAGCGGTTGTCCGTTGTCCGTTGTCCGTTGTCCATTGTCCGCCTGGCGTGGCGCAGTGCCTTTGACCACTGACGACGGACTACGGACTACGGACAGTTCAGGCAGCGCCGCAAACGGCACATACTGCAACGCGCCGTCGGCGACGATGACCAGGCGTTTGAGGCCGGGGCGCAAAACTTCGGGGGGCAGAATCATTTTTGATAATTCACGCGCGGCTTCGGGCAGATGTGCATCGGCCTGGCTGATGCGGGCCTGTTTTTGCGGCGTGGTTTCGCCTTTGACGATGAGGCTGCGCGCGGTCAGCAGGTTGTAAAAAGTTGTGGCGGCCTGATTGATCTGTTCCTGTGGCGGCAGTTCGCGCGTGGTCAGCGCCTGGCTGGTGACGGCCCACAGAAAGCTGCGCTCCGGGCCGAGCGAATATTCAAGCAGCAGCGTGTCATCATCGAGCAGTTGCTGAATCCCGCGCAAACCGAGCGGCTGCGGCTGTGTCACGGCGGCATAACGCGGGCTGGCCTGGCGAATGGCGGCTTCGACCTGCTGATATTCGGTTTCGAGCGCGCTGATCTCTTTTTTCAGCGCGGCCATCTGCTCCGCCGAGTTGCGCTGCGTCAGGCGCGCGGCCCTGGCATTGAGCAGTTGCGACAGTTCGCGTTCACGCGCCAGCAGCTTTGCATTGACGCCCTGGCGAAAATCAACGCGGGCTTCCGCGAGCAGTTCAAGCAGCGAACGGGCGCGGGCGCGTTCGCTGACCTGCAGGGCTTCGGCATCGTATCCGGCTGCCGGGTCGCGCGCGTGCAATCGCATCAGCACGTCAATATACAACTGATAAGAATCCTGCTGCGCCGCGAGAAAGGAGGCGCGCAACTGCTGACTGCTGACCCCTGCGCGCACGGCTTCAATCAGTGCGGTGGCATCTGCGATCTGACGGCGCGCGGCGGCGAGGTTGCCGCGATCACGTTCAGCGCGGGCGAGGCTCACCAGCGAGTTTGCCTGACCGCGCCGATCACCGATGTCACGAAAGATGGCGAGCGCCTGAGTGGCTGACTCAATCGCTTTTTCGGACTGTCCGGTCAGCGTGTAAACCTGGCCAAGGTAGCCCAGGGCGACAGCTTCGCCGCGCTGGTCCTGGACGGCGCGGTTGAGTGCGAGTGACTGGTGCAGGAATTCAATTGCTTTGCCCTGCTGGCCGAGCATGGACCAGGCATTCCCAAGCAGTCGCAGCGTGTCTGCTTCACTGCGGCGGGCAGACGTTGCTCGTTGCAGCGCGAGAGCCTGATTGAATAACTCAATCGCTTTTTGGGGATCATCCCGCAAGGTGAAAGAATAGCCGAGCGAACCAAGTGTGATGGCTTCGCCGCGCTTGTCGCCGGTTGCCTTGTACAACTGCAGCGCCCGCTGAAGAAATTCGACAGCCTTGTCCGATTCGCCCAGAGTAGTGTAGGTCACACCAATATTGCGCGAGGTGGTGGCCTCTCCGCCTTTATCGCCAACGGCCCGAAAGAGTGGCAGCGAGCGCTGAAAGTATTCCAGCGATTTCTGATAATCAGCGAAACTGCCGTAAATCTTGCCGATGTTATTCAGGACGCTGGCTTCGGCGGCCTGATTGTGCAGCGCGTGCAGGATCGGCAGCGCCTGTTCGTAATACTGCATCGCTGTGTGCAGTTCGCCCAGAATGTCGTAAGCCCCGCCCAGATAGTTGAGCGTTTCACCGACCATGCGCTGATCGCCGATGGCCTGAAAGATCGGCAATGCCTGATTGTGATATTCCAGCACGCGGCGGAAATCGCTGGTCTGGGCATAAACCATGCCAATGCCAAACAGGGTCAGCGCGTGCCAGTAGGAATCCCTGTGCGCCTGGAAATACTGTAATGCCGCCTGGTATTTTTCGATGGCTTTGCTTTGTGCCGCCGCGTCCTGGCTGGCGTAAAGATTGACTGCTTCCTGAAAAGTCCGGCGCGCGCTGACGTGCGGCTGATCTTCGGGCGCGGCCTGGCGCAGGGCGATGATGCTGATTTGATAACGCCCGACAGGAGCCTTGTCATTCGGCGCGGTTATTTTCAGAAGATAACTTCCGGTCTGCTCCGCGATGATGACAATCGGTTCAGGGCCAAAGCTGGCGTTCGGGCTGTCGGCCTCGCACACGCTGTGCCCGTCGGGGCCGGACAACGCGACGGCGACATCAATGCCTTTCTGCTCAACCACGAGATGCAGAAACTGACCTGTGGTCAGCGCGATTTGATAAGTCTGAGTCTCGCCGCCCTTCAAATCGCGTTCGATAGTCTCGCCGGGTTTGATGGCGGGAATTGCCTGCGGCGTGGTCGCTGACGACACAAAGCCGGCGCCGATCAGCACCAGCAGTGTGCAGAGTCGCAGCAGGCTGCCTGGTTGAAGCTCGTGGCTGATCTGACTGGTCATCATGACACCTCCCGCGCTGAGTAACTCAGGTCACGCGACATTGGGCCGGTACCGCGAGCGTGAGCGAGCGGAGTCTGTCGTCAGGCGCCCTCACCGAAGGGGCCGCTCGCTCACGCTCGCGGTACTGTCACGGCGTTTTAGTAGACCTCGCTGTTGGGCAGACGGTCAAGCACCTGAGCCTTCCACGAAATCGGGATCTCAGTGATCTGCTGACCACCATTGCCGGCCCCCTGCCAGACGCCGTTGGTCTGCGTCCCGCCGTTACAGACATTCGTGCCGATGGTGAATGGTGAACTGAAGGCAAAGTTACCTGGCAGTGAATGATCACTGGTAGCTCCTGTCAGCCGATAGACCCAGGAGCCGTCGTCGTTGTTGGTGATCGTGGCTTTGAGGGTCCAGACAGGCGGAGTCGAGAATGCGGTTGAAAAATTGTACGTTGTCGCCATCGTGTCCTCCGTCAGAAAATCGGTGTTGTTCAATTGTCCTGCGTTCAGGGCAGGCTGTGCAACTGTCACCTGTCAGAGCGCAATTCCGCGCGGCATTCCCTCAACGGATTGCGCGCCCTGGGTACGCAGCGCTTCCAGCGTGCTATGGGCAAGAGGTCTATTGAAATGAAACAGGTCTCTTGCCAATAGCACGATGGAAGCGCTGCGTACCCAGGGCGCGGTCCAGTACAGGGAGCGGTAGCGACCTGGTGGACGCGGGCAGCGCACACGCCGGGAGCACCAGGTCGCTACCGCTCCCTGTACCGTTCCGTTGTAGTAAGACGGGTGTGACGCTGACCGGCGCCTGACGGGAAATCACGGTGTCGGCCCGGCCACTGCATGGCCAGCACTGAGGCCGAAAGAGTCGCTGCTGAAAATAAAAAAATAAATCTGCCTGCGTTGTTTCAGTCCAATGAAAGTGGGGAAAGTTTAGCAGAGCGGGGCAGTGGCAGCAATTTCCGGCGCGGCCTTGTGGGGCTTTCAGCCGTTGAGCGGGCGGGTGAGGTGGCGGAGCCTGACGGTCGTATTGTCGCAGGCCGAGAGCCTGGCTTTGAGCGATCTGCCGCAGATCAGCACTGCGCCGTCGCCCTGCTCGATAAAATGGAGCAGCCCGCTTTCAATCCAGCGGTAGATGCGGCGGCGGCTGCATTCGCACAGGTCCGCGGCCTGTTCAGCCGTCAGCATCCAGACGGTGCGGTTGCATTCGGCACAGAAGCAATGCGCGTGACTGCGCATCGGGCCGGGCGCGTTGTGCTGCTCAGATGAAAGATGGTTTGTCTGCATTGCGGTCACCTTCCTTCAACCGGCCTGACCGGTCGGCATGGCTCAACTTTGCCTTACAC
>CAYWDW010000362.1:0-5995 GCA_964457105.1 uncultured Heliobacteriaceae bacterium | reverse complement strand
ATTGACACGATTTACGGGGCGAATGCTGTGATCGTGGCGCCGGAGCATGAACTGGTGACCGGGCTGATCGAGTCAGGCCAGGCGAGCGATGAACTGACAGCGTTTGTCGCCAGGCAGAGCGAAACGTCCAGAGAAGAACGCATCGCTGAAGGCGCTGACAAGCAGGGCGTGCCGACCGGACTGTTTGTCGTCAATCCGTTCAGCGGCGATGAACTGCCCGTCTGGACGGCCAATTTCGTGCTGACCGGTTACGGCACCGGCGGGATTATGGCGGTGCCTGCGCACGACGAACGCGACTTTGAATTTGCGCGCAAATACGGTCTGCCGATTCCGCGCGTGATCAGGCTGGCTGGTTCTGACGAGCCGGACGATGCCCCGGTCGCAGCGCCCTTTACTGCCAAAGATGACACCGGGGTGCTGATCAATTCGGCGCAATTCAACGGCCTGACCGTGCCTGAAGCGATCAAGATCATGACCGAATTTGCCGTGCAGCGCGGCTTCGGCAGACCGCAGACGAATTTCAGGATTCGTGACTGGGGCGTGTCGCGGCAGCGCGCCTGGGGCACGCCGATTCCGTTCATTCACTGCCCGAAGTGCGGCATCGTGCCGGTGCCTGAAGATCAGTTGCCCGTCACGCTGCCCGCCGATCTGAACTTCAACACGCAGGGCGCGCCGCTCGCTAAACACGCGAGCTTCGTCAACACGACCTGTCCGAACTGCGGCGGCGCGGCGCAGCGCGACACCGACACGATGGACACCTTCGTTGATTCGTCGTGGTATTACTTCCGGTACTGCGACCCGCACAACGACGAACTGCCGTTCGATCCTGAAATCGCGGCTTACTGGACGCCGGTTGATCAGTATATCGGCGGCATCGAACACGCCGTGCTGCATCTGATTTACACGCGGCTGTGGACGCGGGTGATGCGTGACCTGGGCCTGCTCAGTTTTGGCGAGCCGGTCAAAAAGCTGCTGACGCAGGGCATGGTCTGTCTGGCGACGAACCGCTGCGAAGAGCACGACTGGCTCGCTCCAGACGAAGTGATTGACGGCAGGTGCAAATTCTGCGCACGCCCCGTCACCATCGGGCGCGTCGAGAAGATGTCGAAGTCGAAGAAGAACACGATTGACCCGGATCAGATGATCCGCGAATTCGGTTCTGACACGGTGCGGCTGTTTATGCTGTTTGCCGCGCCGCCTGAGAAGGATCTGGAGTGGGACGATTCCGCCGTCGAGGGCGCGTCGCGTTACCTGGCCCGCGTCTGGCGCATCGTTTACAAATGGCACGACAAACTGTCGGACGCTGCCGAAGGCGAAGCGTCAACGGCAGCCCGCGCGCTGCGCCGCAAGACGCATCAGACGATCCGGCGCGTCTCGCACGACATTGCCGACCGGATGAACTTCAACACCGCGATTGCCGCATTGATGGAACTGACGAACGAGATTTACGCCTTCGACAACGCGCTGAAGGATGTCTCGGACGCCGCGCCCTCCGACCGGTTCGCGCTGCGCGAAGCGATTGAATCGCTGGTGAAAATGCTCGCGCCCTTCACGCCGCACATTGCCGAAGAACTGTGGCAGAGCCTCGGTCACGATGACATTCTGGTTGCTTCAACGTGGCCGCCGTTCAGCGAAGCCCTGGCCAGGGAGGATGAACTGGAAATCCCGGTGCAGATCAACGGCAAAATGGCCGCCCGCGTCATCGTCGCCGCCGAAGCCTCAAACGCCGCGCTGGAACAGGCCGTGCTGAACGATGACAAGGTGAAGGCGAAGATCGGCGACAAACAGATCGTCAAGGTCATCGTCGTGCCGAAACGCCTGGTCAACGTCGTCGTCAGATAAATGCTGTACGACGGTCAGGGGGCGTGAGAGTCATTGCTCTCACGCCCCCTGCTGCTTTTTACCGGCGAGTGTCCATCCGTGTGTCGTCGTCCATATAAACATCGGCGTGTCGGCTGCCGGTTACATAAACAGTGATCCGCTTGCGCGTCGCCGATGAAGAGGCCGCAGACGCAAAGCTGCATCTGCTCGCTGATCTGTGTAAGCATCAGGTTGTTCGGCGCAGCACTGATGGATAGCGGCGCGGCAGCGGGCAGGATGGTGATGCGGGGCGAGAGCGTATAGTTGTCAGGCCCGGGGCCATCAGTCAACGCCGCAATAGCCAGATTGCCCGCCACCTCGTTGAGGACTGTGTAATTGAAGGTCAGCAGCGTCGCGCCTTCAACGATACTGAAGCGGCTGCCGATATCGTTTCACATGAGTTTGCGGCACTGAGCGTGAATGGCTAAGTACAGACCACCAGAAATACATTGAGGATCAGCGCGCGGTCCCCGGACCGGACCGTGGCGTGTCTCCAACCCTCGACGTAATTGTGGCGGCGTGTACCTGGATCAATATGCCATGGCGTGCCGGGGACCGCACGTGTTCTTTATCGGAGCGGCATCGGGTTTTGCGCGATGCCGCTTTTTTTACGTCGTCAGTCTCCGATAAATTCCCGGCAATCGTTCCGGCAGACTCATCACGTCGTCAATGATTGTGTAGCCGACTTCGCCGTACAAATCTTTCAGTTCGGCTTCGGATTCGCGGTCAATCGTGATGCAGAAAGGCGTGATGCCGACGGCTTTGGCGTAACGCAGGGCCATCTTGGTGTCTTCGCGGGCGTAGCGTGAATCGCCGTAATCGTGGTCATACGGGCGCCCGTCGCTCAGGACGATCAGCAGTTTCGTGCGGGCGTCCTGGCGTTCGAGCATCGTTGCGGCGTGGCGCACGGCGGCGCCGAGGCGGGTGTTGTTGTGATAGGTGATGCCGCCAATGCGGCGTTCGACTTCGGGCGAATAATGTTCGCCGAATTGTTTGATGACGAAATATTTCACGTTGCGGCGGCCTTCGCTCGTGAAGCCATAAATCGCATAGGCGTCGCCGACGGCTTCGAGCGCTTCGCTCATCAGCACCAGGCCCTGCTTTTCGATGTCTATGATCTTCTGGCCCGGTCGCGTGTACGGCTGATTCGGATGGCGCGTGATCGTGCGGGCGGTGGATGACGACATATCGAGCAGGAAGGTGACGGCAACATCGCGTTCGCGGCGCACGTGGCGGATGTAAATGCGCTCGGACGGACGGCCTGTCGTTTTCAGATCAATGTGGCGATCAATCACGGCCTGCAAATCATAATCGTCGCCGTCGAGTTCGCCTTTGATGCGGCGCAGCGATTCGGGCCGCATCATCTGAAACTGATTGCGGATCGAGGAAATCACGCCGGAATACTGCGCGCGGACACGTTCGACGAATTCACGGTTGCCGCGCCGGTTTTCGCGCTGAATGACGCGGCACCATTTCGCGCGATGATCGCCGAGTTCACGATCCCATTCGTCGTACAGAAAGACCACGTCGCCTTCCTGCAATTCCTGCTCGGCGGTTTCGGCGTTCATCAGCTCGCTCAGGATCTCCGAATCGGTCTGAATCGTTTCCTCGTTCGGCTCGGCCCACTGATTGAACGGCTCCTGCGTGCGCTGCTGTTCGACGCGCTGCTGCTGCTGCTCGGTGCGCTGCTCTGACGGTTGCGAGTCATCATCCGATTCTTCATCAGCTTCTTCGGCTTCGCGTTCGACGTGCTGCTGATCCTGTTTTTGCAGCAGCAGGTTGTAAACGCGCTTCGTCGCCATCAGCGTATCGGCCACGCTCGCTTCATCGCGTTTCAGATAATCGGCGACGATGGTTTCAAATTCGCGGATGACTTCAAAGTAAGCCTTGCGCGCGGTCTGATCAATCACGCCGCCACAGAGCGTGATCTGAAACAGGATTTCGTACACCAGCTGATCAATCGGCAGACCGCTGATCGGCGGGCGGCGCTCAATCAGCCGCGACCGCACGAAATTCAGATCGCGCCGGATGCCGCGATAGGTCTGCCGCAGCCGGTAATCAATGCGCCCGTTTTCAAGCGTGGTGAAGATGCGCGCGGCGAGCGGCGGATTCGGAAAGCGCGAAATGACAACCTTGTAATCAGCGTTTTCAAGCTGATACTCAGTCAGCAGTGCGCGCGGGATCGGCATTTCATCGGGGCTTTCGAGGTAATCGCGCAAATCTTCCCGGGTTGGTTTGCGGGTCTCGGCGTTTGGCTGATTGAAGTGCGCGTCAATTTCCATCAGCGCGGCGCGCAATGCAGGCGTGCCGGCGGCGCGAGTGCCGAATTCGATCTGCCCGGCGGCGTGCGCGGCGAGAACTTTGTACAGCCTGAAATCATCGTCCGGGCTGCCGAATTCAGCGACGACGGCGGGCAGTTGAATGGTGTTGCCGTCGCTGATCTTTGATTCATCGGGAATCGAACCGAGCGGCGCAATAATCATTTCGCGTCCGGTCAGCCCTTCGATGTAAAGCCGCAGCAGGTGCGCGATTGATTCCAGCGTCATGCCGTCATGGCCGCTGCGCAGCAGTTCCTGACTGCTTTTTGATTCAAGCGCGTAATAAGCCTGGGCGCGGCGGCGATCCTGACGATGAAGCTGTGCGCCGTCACGCGCCCAGAGCTGAAACTGATCGAGCGACGCGACGGCGAGCGCCCGCGGCGCGCTTTTGAAGCATTCAAGCGCGCTGTAAACGCTGCCGACGGTCAGTTCCTCAACGACATTGAGCACGGTGTTGATGCGTTCGGTCGCGCTGGTGTTCGGATTCTGCCGCGACTGCCGCCGGTACTGCTGCGTGAGCGCGGCCAGAATTTTCGGCGTCAGTTTCAGAAAGTCATAAACCAGCGCATTGCCTTCTTCGGCGACTTTGCGCGTGACGTGGCTCCATTTCTGAAAGCTGTTGTTGCCGCCATGCTCCAGCACCGCACGCGCCGAGCGGAAGTATTGCAGCGCCGTAGCGCCGCCGCGTTCGAGAAAGACCAGCGTCTGTTCACACAGCGAGGCGACCTCCTGGCGCGCGCGAATGAAATTCAGCCCTTCGCCAACCGTCGTCAGAAATTCAGCGGCGGTGGCTCCGGTGCGCTGCGCAAAACTTTCAGCCAGGCTGAGCGTGTATTCAGTCGGCGATTTGCTTTCGTCGGTTTTTTCGAGCGTGGTTTCAAGCCGGTCCAGTTCGGCGAGGGCTTTGGGCGCGGCGGCCAGCACTTCGACGCTGTGCTTGACTGAGCGGTGCGCGACTTCAACGGCGATTCTGAAGAGCCGGATGGCCGCGTCTTCGCTGCCGAGGGTTTTGACCGTGCGCGGCGCTTCGCGGAAGGTGCCCAGCGCGGCAGCAGGCGAAAGCACAATCTGTTTGCCGCACAAGGCGACGAGCAGCGGGCGCAGCTTTTCGGGCACGGCGGCCAGCGTGGCGGCTGACGTGCCGAAAAATTCGATGGCCTCTTCGGCATTGTTGAGCGCGATGCGGCGACCGAGTTCGGCCCAGGCGCGCAGGTCATCGCTTTCCAGATACTGCGCGACTTCGGGCGCGGCTTTGAAAAATTCGCTCGTCACCGACAGCGACACGCTCGCCAGCGAAGCGCCGACATCCACGGCAACCCAGGCCCGGTCAGAAGGCATGACGCCGAACTTGCGGGCCAGCGATTCAACGGTGCTGCGCGTCATACCTTTCAGGTGGCGACTCAGTGCGCCCGTGATTCCTTTCTTCTCTTCGCTCATTTGGTGACTGATACCGGCAGGGCAATGTCACAACTCACCTGGCAGATTTCAACTTCGAGTTGTGACATTGCCCTGGGTGGCCTGACTCAGATGATCGTGGTGACGATTTCCCGGATGCCGCGCTGCAATTCGGCATCGTCAGTAATCGGGTTGGCAATGGCGACTTCGCAGGCCGTGACGGGCGCGACGCCGCTGGCAATCAGTTGCGCGGCGTAAACCAGCAACCGGGTCGAGACGCCTTCTTCAAGGCCGTGTCCCTTGAGGTTGCGCACTTTTTCGCCAATCCGAACCAGGTCGCGCGCCGTGCGTTCGTCAACGCGGCCTTCCCGCGCCACAATCTGCGCTTCAGCTTCAGCGGGCGGATAGGTGAATTCGACGGC
>CAYWDW010000361.1:0-6003 GCA_964457105.1 uncultured Heliobacteriaceae bacterium | reverse complement strand
CGCCGGGGCGCGGGGAACTGATTCTGGTGGTGCATGACGATGCGATGATTCGGGAAGTCATGACGGCCACGCTTGAAACTGCGGGCTTCCGCGCGCTGGCGGCGGCTGATGTGACCGGGGCGCTGACGGTGCTGGATCAATCAGACGCTCAGGTGCGCGGCGTGCTGCTCAATGTGCAGTCAGAGTATGCCGATGAACTGGCCTTCATCCGGCGCGCCGGGCAAATCAGGCCGCCGGTCTGCGTCATTATGATTTGTAATAAGGATCAGGTTCAGGCCCTGCAGCAGATGACCGGCGAGGACGGAGTTCACCTTTTGCCCAGGCCTTTTACCGCCGGGGTCCTGCTGGTTGCGCTGGCGGGATTACTGGCCTCAGATGAGGTCGCCGGACCAGCACTGAAACACCCGGCTGTCACTGGTCAGTGAGGTTTCAGGCCGACAGTAATTTTATGATGGCATCAACACCCCCACCCATTCGGATTCTGCTGGTTGAAGACCACCTGCTGGTGCGGACCGGGTTGCGGCTGCTGCTCGAAAGCGACCACGGATTACAGGTGGTTGGCGAGGCGGGGAACCGCGCTGAAGCCTTCGACGCGCTCCGCCTTGCGCCGGACGTGATCCTGCTGGATCTGGATCTGGGGTCAGAATCGAGCCTTGATTTTATGTCCGATCTGATCGGACGGATCAACGGTTCGCGCGTGCTGGTGCTGACCGGGATGACCGACCCTGAGATGCATTACCGCGCGGTCAAACTGGGCGCCATGGGGCTGGTCACGAAAATGGAGATGGCCGAGGTTTTGATCAAAGCGGTTCGGAAGGTTCACGAGGGCGAGGTCTGGCTCAACCGGACGACGGTGGCGCGGATGCTGAGTGAAATGGCTCAGGCCGGCAGACCAGGCCCGCCGGATCCTGATGAACTGCGCATCGCCAGCCTGACCGAGCGCGAGCGTGAAATCATTACGCTGGTCGGCGAAGGCTGCAAAAACAAGCAGATTGCAGAACGCCTTTTCATTTCTGAGCCGACCGTGCGCCATTACCTGACCTCGATCTTCAGCAAACTTGAGGTGACCGACCGGCTGGGGCTGATTATCTATGCCTATCAGCACGGCCTGGCGACGCTGCCTGCCAAAAAGTCTGAAGCGAAATGACAGCGTCGGGGCCGCCTGCGCTGCCCGTCAAATGCACCCGCCTTGCAGGATTTCCCAAAACCCGCTTTACTACTGTGGTGGTGCGCGCTGGTCGTGCCTGAGGCGCGGAAACATCCGGTCATTTCAATTCGTACATCTCTGGCGGATCAGAGGCCTTTAGCTGAATGAGAAATCGTCCTTCATCACACCTGCTTCTTTTAAGCCTGCTCATCGTTGTCAATCTGACCGGCTACCTGGCGGTTTATCGCGCCGGAGTGCTGCGCGGTTTTTCGCCGTCGCTGCTGCTCGTGCTGCGCGACACGCTGCTGTTTGTGCCGGTGCTGTTTGTTTTTCTGTGGCTGGCGCGCCGTCACAAATATCGCGGCGACCTGACCATTTTCACGCTCGCCATCATTCTGTTCAGCGTCGGACAGATCGTGCAGTACCGGCTGTTTTCTGACCCCGAATACAGTGCGCAGCAGAAGTCGGCGGCGCGCATGGAAAAGACCAACACGCTGCGCAAGCGGTATATCAACGAGCATTACGACGCCGAAAAGAAGCGCGCGATGTTTGGCGACCCGAACTACAAAATTCCGATTGATGCTGACACTGACAGTGACGAGAGTTACTGGACGCTGAGCCGCATCTTCACTTCATTTTCGACGCTGATTCCGCTGCTCGGCCTCGTCGGGTTTGCGGGAGCTTTTACTTTTATGCGCCGCGATGACGTGCTGTTGTGGCTGCAGCAGCACAGCTTTTTTGTCGGGCTGGCGACGACGATTCCGTTTGCGATCATTGCCGGACTCTTTTCACGCGGCGGCAAATTCCTGGGGCTGACGACGCCCTGGGAGCCGGTCAAGATCTCCTTCCTGCTCAGTTATGCCGGAGTCCTTGCGGATCATTACCGCAATCTGTCGCGCACTTACTGGGGCATTCCGTCGCTGCGGTTTCTGCTGCCGTTTCTGGTGGTCGCGGTGCTGCCGATCATTCCGTTTTTTCTGCTTTCTGACTTCGGGCAGATGCTGGTCTTTTTCGGCGCTTATCTGACCTTGTATGTCGTGGCCGTGCGGCGCCTGCCGCAGGTGACGATGGCGATTGTGCTGATCGGGGTGCTGTTTGCTTCGTCGGTCCTGCTGGCCGGAGCTTACAACACGGTCGCTGACATGGTGACGAGCAACGAACAGGTCTCAGCCGTCGAGCGCGTCAAAGAGGTTGTCAGCCTCGGCGTTCCGCGCCGCATTCATCAGCGGTTTTACCTCTGGCTCAATGCGGGCAAAGCGCCGGACCCCGATGAACACTGGTGGTGGCAGCGGGACGCCGACAAGGCCGCCGGGCAGGGGCTGTCGAATGAAGAGGCGTGGTACAATTCCTACGCCTTTCAGCCGTCGCAGGCCCTGTTTGGCGTGAGCGATGGCCGCGTGCTGGGCGAAGGCCTGGGGCGCGGGTTTCCTGAAATCGTGCCGATTGCCGATTCAGACTTCATTTACGCCGCGATTGCCGAAGAGATGGGACTGGCGGGCGGCGCGGTGATCATCGTCGCTTTCATCCTGCTGATGGTTGCCGGAATGCGCACGGCCATCGAAGCCCGCGATATGTATACCAAACTGCTGGCGGCGGGCATCACGGCGTTTCTGGGCTTTCAGGCCGTTGTCAATATCGGCGGCGTCATTCGCATGCTGCCGATGACGGGCATCACGCTGCCGTTTGTCAGTCACGGCGGCTGGTCGCTGATTACGTGCTTTGTGATGATCGGCATGCTGATGGCGATTTCAGATCGCAACAACAGTGAAGCGAATGTCAGTGCTTAAAACAACCATTGGAACGGTAACTGATCGCGGGAAACATCCGAAACGCACGGCCAACGAAGACCGGTTGCTGGTGCTGCGCGAGAGCGGATTGTTTCTCGTTGCTGACGGCGTGGGCGGGCGGCAGGCCGGGCAGGTGGCGAGTCAGACGGTCGTTGATGTTTTTACTGAAGGCTTTCGCCAGCGTCCGCACGGCGATGTGCTCGAACTGCTCAGAGACGCCATCATTGAAAGCAATCGCCGCATTTACGACGGCTCGGTGCACCAGCCCGAACTCAACGGCATGGCGACGACGCTGGCGGTGGCGGTGGTTGACGAGGCGCGGGCGATCATCGGGCATGTCGGTGACAGTCGCGTCTATCGCTTCGACGGGCAGCGGCTGACGTGCGAAACCGAAGATCACAGCGAAGTCGCTGAAGCGGTGCGCGGCGGCGAGATGACGGCCACCCAGGCGGCGCGCCATCCGCACCGCAACATCATCACGCGCGCGCTGGGCATCGAACCGCAGGTCGAACCCGATTTCACGATGATCGCCATCAGCGAGCGCACCAGCCTGCTGCTGTGCAGCGACGGCATCACGCGCCACATTCCCGATGCCGAACTTGAAGAAGTCATCAAAAGCGGCGCGCATCCGCAAAGCATCTGCGACCGACTGAAAGAACTGTGCTACGCGCGCGGCGCTGAAGATAACCTGACCGCCGTCGTGGTTGATTTCGGCGACCGCGTTTATCCCGATGAGCAGACGCGACCCCGGCCCAAAGCTGAACTGACGAATGCTCATTATGAAACCGCCGGTTCGCGCATCAGCGTTGATTTCAACAGCGAGCAGAAACCCGCGAGCCTGGCCGACAAGGTCTTTCATCGCACAAAGCCTGTGAATACAGCCAGCAAAACGCGCCAGGGCGGCAGGCTGGCGAGCAACCTGCTGCAACTGACACTGCTCGCGCTGATTGCGGTCGGAGCCTTTCTGGCCGGGCTTTATTACAATCAGCTTTACGCGCTGATCTGGGGGCAGGCCGCGCCGTCGGCCACACCGGCGGCACAGACCGGCGTCCTGGATCAGCCGCAGGCCGGTCCTGAACTGGCTTCGGCGCGGGCGCTGTTTGAAGAAAAGCGCTTTGATAAAGCGCGGGATGGTTTCGCCGCGCTGGTGAGCAAAGACCCGGCCAGTGCCGAAGCGCGTTACTGGCTGGGCCGCACGCAGCTTGAATTGAAGCAGTATCAGGACGCCGCAAAAAATCTGAGCGATGCAGCAAAGCTCAATGACCAGTTGCCCGGCGTCTTTCTGCACCTGGCGGTGGCTTATGACGCGCTCGGCAATCGCCAGGGCGTGAGCGAAAATCTGAAGCGCGCGGCAGCCGCGCAGTAAGCTCGAATTTCAAATCCCGGATTTCAAATCCCGGATTTCAAATCCTGGATTTGTTATTTTCAGTCATGCCTGAACTCAAGCTTGAACACAGTCTGGTAGATGACCGCTACGAGGTGCGGGAGCGGCTGGGTCTGGGCAGTTATGCTGAAATCTGGGTCGCCCGCGATCATCACGGCGGCGGGATGGAAGTTGTGCTGAAGGCGCTCAACACAACGTTGCAGGGCACGCCGGACGCGGAGCTTGAACGCACGCTGATTGAGAATTTTCAGACCGAGGCTGTCGCGCTCGACACCGTGCGCCACCCGCACGTGATTCTGCGCCTGGGGCACGGCACGGCGGCTGATTTGCGCCAGGTGCCGTTTCATTACCTGGTGCTGGAATATATGCCAGGCGGCGATCTGTTGCAGCTTTGCCGTCGCCGGCCAGGCAATGCGCTGAAGCTGCACGAGGCGCTGCTTTATTTCAGGCAGCTTTGCGAGGCGCTGGCTTACGCGCACAGCGAAGGCGTGATTCACCGCGATCTGAAGCCGAATAACTTTCTGCTCAGCGCCGATTATCAGGACGTGAAGATTGCCGATTTCGGCGTCGCCAAACTGACCTCGCAGGCGAGCACGGAAATTACGCGCGTCGGCACGGGCATTTATGCTGCGCCTGAACATCATCCCGACGATGCGGCTGCGAGTTGCGGGCGGCTGACGGCGGCGGCAGATATTTATTCGCTGGCGAAAAGTTTTTATACCGTGGTGTGCGGGCGCGCGCCGAGCGAGTTTTACCGCAAACAGATTACGGCGCTGCCGACGCACCTGCACGCGCAGCCCTGGGCCGCCGCGCTGCTCAGGGTGTTGTGCAAAGCCACGACGACTGAGGTCACGGCGCGCCACGCTTCGGTGACTGAATTCTGGAGCGACCTGGCCGGTGTTGCCGCCCTGGCCAGCAGCGATGACGAAATTGAAACGCAGGTCAGGCCGCGCCTGCACGTCAGCCCTGAAAATATGCCGACCGCGCCGGTGACGCCTGAATTCGAGCCGGTGCTGGCCAGTGCCGGTGCGATTCGCGCCTTGCAGGCAATTCCGCAGGCCGTTCCTGCCGGGCGCACTCCGGCAGCAAATGATGACAAACCGCCTGCCCGCAAAAGCATCGTCGTTGATCTGAAACCGGCGACTCAGGCGGCCCCGGTTCAGCCGCTCGCGCCACCGCTCGCGGGCCACAATCGCCCGCCCGCGCCGCTGCGGAACGGGCATCAGGCGGTTGCTGATGAAGAGCTGCCGGAGAAATCAGACTTTTTCAAAACCGTGCTGCTGACGGTCGTGTGCGCGCTGGCCTTGTTCTTTGCGCTGCTCGGCGTGCATCGTTATGCTGTCAGGCAGGCTGCCTTTCGTGGCGCACCGCAGGTTGAAGTGCTGCCGTCCAATCTGAACGTGCGCACCGGGCCGGGCATGCAATACGAAATCATCGGCGCCGTTCCGCAGGGCACGAATCATCGCATTCTGGAACGCAGCAGCGGCTGGGTGCGCATCGAAGTCAGTCGCTGGAGCCAGGGCGCCGATGTCACGCCGCATACCGGCAGTCAGAACGAAGGCTGGATCAGCGGCTGTGATTCGTGCGTCAAAGAGAATTGAAGGCTTGTTCTGTGAGCTGTTCGTGGCGCCTTATAACAATTTGCACTTGCCTGCGACCGATTTCTCACCACAGAGGACACAGAG
>CAYWDW010000360.1:0-6022 GCA_964457105.1 uncultured Heliobacteriaceae bacterium | reverse complement strand
CCGGAATGACGCTGTGGCCGCTGCCGAAAAGATAGACGCGCCCGCCACTGTGAATCGAGTCAGCCATCTTCACAGCCGCCGCTTTGATCGTTGGTAATTGCGTTGATTGAATCTCGTCGAGGATTCGCCCCACGCGCGCGAGGTAAGTTTCAGCAGACATTTTATGATTTCACCTTTCGTTACTTACCCGGTCGCTGCCGCGCAATGGCGTTCAGTTGGCGAGTTGAGGATGCGAAGAGAGATTACGGAAAAGACGGAAATAACGGAACAAACAGAAAAAAGATCGGAAGAATCCATGAGACCTTCCGTTTGTTCCGTTATTTCCGTCTTTTCCGTAATCTCTCTTCAGGCTTTCCCAGATCGCTAACTGGAAGTCATTGAACCGCCGCTCCCAGCATTGATTGCAAGCCTCGCCGCGCCGTACAGCCCGGCGTGTTCCTGAAGCGCGCTGCGTTCGATGCGCGCGCGTTCAGCCGCCATCGGCTGCGCCCATCGCGATGCCTCACGTCGAACGCCAGCGAGCAGATAATCGCCTTGTTGAAACAGGCCGCCGCCCATCACGACGATTTGCGGATTGAGCGTGCTGACCAGATTGGCGACGCCCATTCCCAAAAACTTCGCGGCTTCGTCGAGCAACGCCATCGCCGCCGCATCGCCGCGTTCAGCCGCCGCAACAACGGCTCGCGCGTCCTGCGCTTCATCATCGCGTCCGGCGAAGAACCCACGCTCCCGCGCTTTGCGTCCGAGCGATTTGCCCGAAGCTTCGGCCTCGAAGCAGCCGATCTGCGCGTACAACTCCTGAAATTCAGGCCGCAGCGCGAACCATCCGGCGCAGCCCGCCAGATCGTCGCGCCCGCGAATCAGATGGCCGCCGCTGATGATGCCGACTCCGATGCCCGTGCCGACGGCGATGAAGATCACGTCTTCCAAACCGGCTGCGCAACCACGCCACGCTTCGCCGAGCACACAGGCGTTGCGATCCGAATCAACGACCAGTGGCATTTGAAGCCGTCGCTGCAACTCGCTTGCCAACGGGATGTGATCCCAGCCCGCGATGTTCGGCGCCCAGACCGTGCCCGCGCGCCGGTTGACCCAGCCGGGAACCGCCAGCCCGACGCCGCAGACATCGTAACGCGGCGGAGCGTTGCCAATGCCTTCCACAATCAAATCCGTAATCTGATCAAGCGAATCGTCGAGCGATGTTTGCCCGGTGGCCTCGGTGCGTTGCCACATCAACTTGCCATCGAGCGAAAACAATCCGGCGGAAATTTTTGTGCCGCCGATGTCCAGGGCAACGACAGCGCGGTCGTTCGTCATGGTTTTTCCTCCGAAAATGTCCGACAAGCTGCCAGCTTGTCGTTGCTTCCGGGAGAGGCTGACTCACGAAGCCCTCGACAAGCTGGCAGCTTGTCGGACAGCGTTCGTTCAAGGCAGCGAATCAAGCACGCGCTTCTTCGCCATCGGATCAACTTCAAAAGCCACGGCGTAACGCTTCCGCGCCTCGGCCCCGCGCACCCGCGCCAGCGCTTCGTAATAATCGAGGTAAGGAAACGACGAGATGCCGCCGCGAATGAACTCGTATTGCGTGACGAGTTCTTTCCACCGCGCCAGGTCTTCGCTCACGTCAACGTACAGATACGGCTTGAAGCCCTCGGCGTCTTCCCAGTTCTCGGCGTAATAGACCGCGCGGACGCCGCGATGCGGTGGATGATCGGTGACGACGCCAGCGAGCGAAGCCAGCAGCACGGCGTCTTTGACGATGGCGTGCGTCGCGGCGTGATCCTTGTGAATGCTCTTTTCCCAGTGCGTGATGATGTGCGTCGGCTTGATCTGCCGGATCACGTCGGCGACGTAACGCCGCGCCGCTTCGTCGTTCGGAAGTTGCCCATCCTGATACGGGCCGAACATGACTTCGGCTTTGATGATTTTTGCCGCGGCCAGCGCCTCGCGCCGCTTCTGCTCGCCGTAATCTTTTGGCGAAAGCTTCGGATTGCCGCCCTCGCCCAGCGTCAGGTGAAGCAGCGCGATGCGGTCGCCTTTTGCTTGTTGCCGCACCAATACCGCGCCGCAGGTGATCTCCATATCGCCCGCGTGCGCGCCGATGGCGAGGATGACGCGCGACGTATTCTGATTCGCCGATTGCCCGGCGGTTTGTGCGATGAGCAGCGCCAGACAAACCAGCGCCGAGATTGTTTTCAGTCCAAATCGCCGGTTCATGAGATTCGTAGTCCGACTCGCTGCCGACTCGTCGTGGCTTTCATAAAGCATCTGTTTCGAGAGCCAGCGACAAGCTGGCAGCGAGTCGGACATTTTTTAGAACACCAGCCGCAATGCCAACTGCCCCGTGCGCCCGCTGCCGCCGCGTCCGGAGTTGACGTAACCGGAGGCGCTGCGCTGCGCAGTGATGCGGCCCAGCGTCGCGCCGTCGGTGATCGTCCGCGAACTGGGAATATCAAAATCCGTCTGGTTGAAGGCATTGTAAAGCTCGAAGCGCAGAATGAACTTCGTCCCTTCGTGGATCTTGAATTCCTTGAATATTGAGAGGTCGGTGTAATTCAGCCCGTCCGTAAAGAACGTGTTGCGTCCGATGGTGCCTTCGCCGACGCCGCCGGGCAGGAAGAGTCGCCCGGCAGTCGGAGTGCCTGCCGCCGGAATGAAAGCGGTCCCCGGCAGTTGCCCCTGCGAACCGGTGTTGACGACGGTACTGCCAGCCAGTTGTCGCCCGTTATCAATCGAGCGACCCAGCAGGCTCAGATCGGCCAGTTGTGGACGGTCGCCGCCCAGACCATCGCCATTCACGTCGTAACCGGCTGAGACTGAAAACGGGTTGCCGGATTGCAGCGTCGTTACGCCCGACACGTTCCAGCCGCCAATGACGCGCCCGATGACGCCCGCCTGCGTGCGGTAAAACGGCAGCAGATATGAATAGCTGAGGCTGGCGCGGTGCGCCGCGTGGAAGGCGCTCAAGCCGCGCAAGCTCGCCGCCGCGTTCCCCTTTTTGCCCGTGGGTTGATTGACATCAGTGCCGGTGAAAGTCGCTTCCGAGCCGGTGTCAATCGCCTTGCTGAAGGTGTAGAGCGCGGTGAAGCTCAAGCCGTTCGAGAGCCGCTTGCTCAGCTTGGCCACCATCGAATGGTAGTAAGTCCAACTGAAGTTGCGCAGATTGAAATACGACGTGCGCGTCGGATCGGGCCGTCGCTCTTCGAGCCGCAGCGTGCTGAGCGAGATGTAACCGTGCGGCACGCCGTTCTGAATCACGATGCCTTTTTGCGCGAGCGAGGCTGTCGCGCTCGACAGCGCGCTGAAGGCCGTCGTCACGCCGTTCGGGCACATCGGATCGGTCGTGCCCTGGGTGCAGGCTCGGTCGAAGACGATGGGCTTGAAGCTGCCGCCTCCAACATCAACCGAGACCGAAGGCGAAGTGATGCCGAATTGCGCCGCATTGATTGCCGTGTCGAAGAACGGCAGCCCGATGCCGCGATTGCCGTTGTAGCCGACCTGCAGGGCGAAGTTGCCCGGCAGTTGGCGCTCCATCGTCAGGTTCCACTGCTGCACGTAGGGCATCTGCAGCTTCGGATCGGGAATCAGCAGCGTCGCCAGCGAGCGCCCGCCGATGTCTTTTACGCCGTTGGCGTTCGTGAAGCCCGCCGTCCGCGTGTCCTGGCCCGGCGTGAAGCTGAAGCCCGTGCATCCCACCGGATTCGAGACATCGTTCGGACACGGCACGCCCGCGCCCGCAAACGAATGGAAGAACCCGTTGGGCGGTTGCGCGCGCAGGCTCAGCCCGCTTTGTGAATAGACCGATTGGAAGATGCGGCTGTGGAAGATGCCGTAGCCGCCGCGAATGACGAACTGGCCCGGATCGCCCGTCAATCCGTGCAGCCAGCCTTTGGCCGACGGCGACCAGGCGAAGCCGATGCGCGGCTGGATATTGTTGCGGTCATTTTCATAGCCGTAGGAGAAGCGATTCTTGTCTTCGTGCGGTGCCTTCACGTATTCATAACGCACGCCGAGATGCAGCGTCAGATCGCGGCGCAGCGCGTATTTGTCTTCAAGATAAATATTCGATTCGCCCAGGTTGTTTTCAGCCAGCGAGGGACCGTAGCCGCGCTGGTAGCCGGTGGTCACGCCGCGCAGAAAATTCTCCCAGCCCGTGAAGCCCTGCCGGGCGATGGCGCTGGCGGTGGTCGTGCCCGGCAGCGCGCCGAAGGTCCAGAAGCCGCGCACAGCGCTCAGCGTCAGGTCATCCAGAATCTGGAAGCGATGGTCAATGCCCATCTTCAGCGTGTGATTGGAGAGCGTCAGCGTGTGGTTGTAAACGAGCTGATGATCGTGCTGGCGGCGATTGATCGGCACGTTGATCGAAGTGCCGATGATCGTGCCGTTGCAGAAGCTCGTCGTACACAGCGACGTATTGAAGCGCAGCGTCGGAATGTCATTGCCGTCCACGACGTCCTGCAGCGTCGAGCGATTGCCGAAGCCGTAGCGAAATTCGCCCACCTGCCGGTTTGAAAAGACGTGCGTTGCGGTCAGGCCAAGATTGTATTGCCGGTTATTGTTGATGCCGAAGTTGTCGCCTTTGATCAAGCGGCCCGATTGGCGAATCTGGCGGCTGTATTGATAACGGAAGGTGACGTTGTCGCGCGAGGTCGCCTTGAAATCCAGACGCCCCGAATAGTCGGAGTCGGGGAACGTGTTGAAGACGAATTTGGTGACGCAGCGATTGCCGCGTCCGCTGGTGATCATATCGGCGCAGGCCTGCGGATCGTTGGGCGTTGCGCCTTCCAGCTCCGGCGTTTTGTAGAGCGCCTGGATGCCGCGCAGAAACTTCAGATCAGCTTCCAGATTCGGATGCGTCGCCGGATCAACGCACATCACGCCGCCGGGCCTGACACTGGCCGCCTCGCCGGGAGCGCAGGGGCGAATCTGATCGGTCGGCAGAAACACGAAACTGGTTCTGGGGCTGAAGCCCTGGTTGCGCACCTTCTCGGCGCTGATGAAGAAGAAGAGCCGGTCGCGCCCGTCATAACTCGCCGGGCCGAAAAACTTCTTCGGCAGCCAGACGGGACCGCCAAACGTGCCGCCGTATTGATGCCGCCGCACGGTTGACCTCGGCAACCCCTGGCGATTGGCGAAAAAGCCGTTGGCGTTGAAGGCTTCGTTCTGGATGAAATCGTAGGCGTCGCCGTGAAATTGATTGCCGCCGCTTTTGGTTTGCACCAGCACGACCGCGCCGCCCGCGCGCCCGAACTCGGCTGAATAAGCGTTGGTCAGCACCTGAAATTCCCTGATCGCGCTGATATTGACGCTCTGGCGGTTTTGATTTTCCGAAGAGTCATCATTGTTGACGCCGTCAATCTGGAATGTCGCCGAGCGGCTGCCCTGCCCGCTGAAACTGGCATAAGAGCCGGTCGAGTTGGTCGGATTATTCGACGAGCCGATGAAGGGCGCGTTCTGAAAACCCGGAATCTGTTCGACCAGCGAGATGAAGTTGCGCCCGGCGAGCGGCGTGTCTTCGATGCGCTGGGCGTCGAGCGAATGTTTGATCTCGCCGGTGGTTGTTTCAATCTGCGGCGTTTCGCCGGTGATCTGCATCTCGGCACCGACGGCTGAAATTTCGAGTTTGAAGTTCGAGACCGTCGTTTTGTTCAGCTCAATCGAGACACCGGTCTTGATGATCTTCTGAAAGCCTTTCGCCTCAGCGGTCACGTCGTACAGGCCGAGCGGCAGAAAGGGCATCTGGAACGAGCCTTCAGCGCTGGTTGCGACTTCGCGGGTGAATCCGGTTTCAGTGCTTTTGGCAGTCACTTTCGCGCCGGGCACAACCGCGCCCGAGGCGTCGGCGACCACGCCGCTGAGCGTGCCCGTCACCGTCTGCGCGTGGCTTGCGACGCCGAGCGCGATGACCAGACAGACCAGCGCCAGAAGGGTTGGGATACGTGGACGAAACATAAAGACCTCCTTGTGGGATTGTTGAGTTGCGCCGATCAGTCCCTGGAAGCGATGCGCACCCAGGGACTGA
>CAYWDW010000359.1:0-6026 GCA_964457105.1 uncultured Heliobacteriaceae bacterium | reverse complement strand
GTGTCGGCCATTCGCCAGGGATGGTTACTGTGTGCGGCGCTGTTGATGATGACCGCCGCGCAGGCGCAGCAGCCGACTGAATCGCAGGCCGTGCGCATCAAGGAGATTGCCGAAATCGAAGGCGTGCGCGGCAACCCGCTGCTCGGTTACGGGCTGGTCATTGGCCTCAATCGCACAGGCGACCGCGTGCAGCAGAATCTCTATGCGCGGCAGACGCTGCAAAACCTGCTCGAACGCATGGGCGTGTCAACACCGGCAGATCAGCTCAAGCCCGAAAACATTGCGACTGTGCTGGTGACGGCGACGCTGCCGCCCTTTGTCCGGCAGGGATCGAAGATTGACGTGACGGTTTCATCCATTGGCGATGCGCGGTCGCTGCAGGGCGGGATGCTCGTGCTGACTTCGCTCAAGGGCGTGGACGGGCGGATTTACGCGCTGGCGCAGGGGGCGGTTTCGATTGGCGGCATTGCCGCTGGCGAGCAGGGCAATTCGGTGGACATCAATCATCCGACGGTGGGCCGCGTGCCGAACGGCGCGCTGGTCGAACGCGCCGTTGAAGCCGAACTCGCGGCCAACAACCGGATGACGCTGGTGCTCAAACAGGACGATTTCACGACCGCGTCGCGGCTCAACAAAACCATCAATCAGGCTTTCGGCAGCGGCACGGCACACGCCCTGGACGGGCGCAATATCGAAGTCAGAATCCCTGAAAAGTTCGCTGATGACCGCGTCGGTTTCATTGCCGAACTTGAAGCGCTGAAGGTGCAGACCGATGCCATCGCCAAAGTCATCATCAACGAACGCACCGGCACCATCGTCATGGGCGCAAACGTCAGGTTGTCGTCGGTCGCCATTTCGCAGGGCGGCATTACGGTGCGGATCGGCACTGAGTACGATGTTTCGCAACCGTCAGTGCTGTCAAAGACCGGTGAAACGACCGTCGTGCCGCGCACCACGGTTGACGTGAAGGAAAAGAAAGTCGAATCAATCGTGCTGCCCGAAGGTGCCACGATTGAAGAAGTCGTGCGCGGCTTGCGCGCCGTGGGCGCTTCGGCCCGCGACATCATCAGCATCCTGCAGGCCATCAAATCCGCCGGCGCGCTCGCGGCTGAACTGGAGATGCAGTGAAGAAGTGGTCAGTAGTCAGTGGTCAGTGATTAGAAAACCGCTGACCACTAACCACTGACCACTGACTACTGACCACTGTTATGAGAATTGATCCCACAATTGAATCATCCCTTGTGCCGGGCGCGGCGAATGCGCGCGCTGAACAGCAGATGAAGCGCGTGGCGGCTGATTTTGAAGCGGTGCTGCTGCAGCGGTTCACGGCGGCCATCAATCCGTCAGCTTCTGATGAAGACGGCGATCTGTTTCGCAGCGAGGCGACTGATCTGTACCGGCAGATGTTTGCTGAACAACTGGCCAAAACCATTGCTGACAGCGGCGGCATCGGACTGGCCGACATTATTGTGCGGCAGATGCACGCGGCGGCTGACGGCGGCAGGGTCAATGCCACCGGAATCGAGAAGGCCAGAGACGCGGTGCGCCTGCTGCGCGATGGCGCGGGCGCAAAGGCTGCGGCGACTGAGCCGGTCAGCCCGAAGGCCGCGCCGCGCACCACGTCGCGCCGCCGCGTTGATGACGGCGAGCCGATAGAATTGCAACTGCCCGTGACGGGCCGCATCACTTCGCAGTTTGGCACGCGCCGCGACCCGATTCACGGGCACCGCCGGTTTCATCGCGGGCTGGACATTGCCGCGCCGCGCGGGACCCCGATTGAAGCGGCGGCGGAAGGCACGGTCGTTTTTGCAGGCCGTCAGCGCGGTTACGGCAACACGGTCATCATCGAACACGCCGACGGTCGCCGCACGCGCTATGCGCACGCGCAGACATTGCAGGTGCAGGCTGGCGAAACAGTCGAGGCCGGGCAGGAGATTGCCACCGTCGGTTCGACCGGGCGCGCGACCGGGCCACACGTTCATTTTGAAGTCATCGAAGACGGAAAGCGGGTTAATCCTTTGACCGTTCTGGCTAAAGATTTTTCGCCGGAAGGCCGATGAGCGATTCAGTGGAGGGCTGAAGGGACTCGTTCAGGCCATCAAAGGAGGGTAAGAAAATGAATTCCGTCAACTTGACAGGACAGCCCGGCGCCATCAGTGACGCCGATCAGGCCAGAATCAATCGCCCCGCCGATACCGGACGCGGCAGGGAAAACGCTCCGGTCGCTCCCGCTGGCCACAGCAATTCGACCGCAGGCGATGTCATCAGCGTGTCAGACGAGGCCGCCGCCATCGCCAGACTGGCGGAACGCGCCGGACAGTTACCGGAAATCAGGCAGGAGAAGGTTGACCAGTTGCGCGAACAGATCAGATCAGGCTCCTTTCGTCCGAAGGCGGAAGAGATTGCCGACGCCATGCTCAAAAGCGAACAGTGACAGGGCGGCAAAGGGGGAAGTCAGACGATGGCTGATGAGTTGATCAGACAGGCAGCGGAAATGATGCGCGAACAGGCGGGAGCTTATCGCCGTCTCGATGCTGCCTGCGCGCAGCTCACGGCGGCGCTGACCGGCGGCGCGCCCGAAACCGTCACCGCGCTCGTGCGGGCAGGCGAGACGGAACTGCTCAGCATGCGTTCGCGCCTGGTTCGGCTGATGGCCACGCTGACGAGCTTTGCCGATGCGCGGGCGCAGACCGCTGCGCCGATCAGCGCCGAAGTGCGCCAGGCTTTTGCCGCCGCTTCAGGTGAACTGATGGACGCGGCCCAGGACTTTCATCGCACGCAGCGGCGCGCGGCGACACTTGCCCGTAACGGCTCGATCTTTGCGACAATTTCCATTGAAATGTGCGGCATTCAGCCGGTGACTTATCGCGCACCGTATGCCCGTCAAAGAGGGACTCAATAATGGGGGTTTATTTTTCTCCACTCGAAATCGGACGCCGCGCCCTGCGCGCCAGCCAGCTTGGCATCACCGTCACCGGGCAGAATATTGCCAATGTCAACACGCCTGGTTACACGCGGCAGACCGTTTCGCTGGCGCCTTCGCCCGCTGACAGTGCCAGCGTGCGCTCGCCCGGCTCCGGCGTGGATATTAACGGCATTCGTTCGGCCCGCGACCAGTTTGTCGAATCAAGGTTGCAAAGCGAAACCGCGACCGGCGGGCGACTGACCGCCGAAAGCAACGCGCTCGCGCCGGTTGATGCCGTCTTCAATGACAACGGCACGGGCAGCGGCATTCAGGCGGCGCTCAACAATTTCTTTGGCGCGTTCCGCGATCTTGAAGCCAGTCCGGGTTCACCGTCCGTGCGCGCCGTCGTGGCTGACAAGGGCGAGGTCTTATCCCGCGCGTTTCATTCAACGCGCGACCAGCTCGGCAACATTCGCCGCGATGCCGACCGCGAACTGCGCGCGACGGTGGATGAAGCCAACACGCTCGCGGTCAGAGTCGCCAGCCTCAACTCCCGCATCGGCCAGGCTGAGGGCCGGGGCGCCAGCGCTTCAGAACTGCGCGATCAGCGCAACGACGCGCTGCGCCAGTTATCTGAACTGACCGGCGCGAAAAATTTTGAGAACCGCGATGGCTCAGTCACCGTGACGCTCGGTGACGGGCGCGCTCTGGTCACTGCCGATCAGGCGCACCAGCTTGAAGCCGTCAGCACGCCGCCGGACGGACTGGCGCAAATCAATCTGGACGGCCAGCCGGCAGTCATCAGTGATGGAAAGATTCGCGGCCTGCAAAACGCCGTCACGACCATCACGCAGCAGATCGCCTCGGTTGATGACCTGGCCGCGTCGGTCGCGGCGCGCGTCAACACGCTGCACACGGCGGGCAGCGATCTGAACGGCAACGCGGGCACGGCGTTTTTTGTCTCCGCCACCGGCGGCGCGATCAATGCTCAGAACCTGGATGTCGCAGCGGCCATCAAGGCTGATCCGAAACTTGTTGTCGCGGCGGCCAGCGGCGCGGGCACGGGTGATGCGACCGTCGCGCGCAACATTGCCGGGCTGCTGACCGATCCGTCATCAACCGCCGGAGCGCGCAGCGGATCGTTTTCAGAAATTTACGGCTCCATCGTTCGTGATGCAGGCGCGAGCGTCAGAAACGCGCAGGATGCGCTCGTCACACAACAGGCGATTCTGCAACAGACGCAGGCGCAGCGTGATGCGGTGTCGGGCGTCTCGCTCGATGAAGAAGCCGTCGCCTTGCTGCAATACCAGCGGTCTTTTGAAGCGGCAGCAAAGTTTCTCAGGATTGCCGACGAGATGACGCAAACGATTTTGTCGCTCGGCCAGTAAGGATGAGTTATGACCTTTCGCGTGACTGACAGTTCATCGAGCAGCCTGATCGCGGCGCAGATTGCGGCGGCCCGGCAGCGCATGGCCATCGCGCAGGAACGCATTGCGAGCGGCAGCCGCATCAACCGGCCTTCGGATGATCCGCTCGGCGCTGAAGCCGTCATCCGGCTGCGGACTTCGCAGACCGAGGTGGAGCAGTTTCGCCGCAATGCCGGCCTGGCCGAAGACAGATTGAAGGCGGCTGACGTGACGATTGACGATTACCAGCGATACCTTGATCGCGCGCGCACGCTGGTCCTGCAGGGCGCCAACGATGTGACGACGCCGGAAGCGCGCCAGAATCTGGCCACCGAACTTGAAGGCATTCGGCAGCAGATGAAAGCGCTGGCCAATGCCACGCATCAGGATCAGTTTGTCTTTGGCGGGACTCGTCAGAACGTGCCGCCTTACGACGCGAATTTCGTCCCGGCGGCAGGCGCCGCTGCGCCGTCGCTGCTGCAGATTGAACCGCAGTCCGATCCGCTTCAGACGGGCGTGACTGCCGACAAGGTTTTTGCCGATGCCACCGGCGATGTGTTCGATGCGTTGCAGGCGGTCATTACTGCGTTGCGCGGCACGGGCGACGCTGAGACCGACAAGATAGCAGTGACGACCGGGCTGGACCGGCTGAAGTCACTGGCCGATCAGGCCGGCGTGGCGCGCACGCGAATCGGCGCCAGTCTGTCGCACGTTGAGACCGTGACTGACCGCCTGGGTGAAATCAGTCTTGATCGCCAGGCTTCGATTGAACGCGTGTCAGGCGCTGATCTGGCTGAATCGGCGCTCGCGCTGAATGCGGCGCAGCGCGACATTGAAGCGATTCTGCAGGCCAATAACCCGAACCGCCGTCGCAGCCTGCTTGATTTTCTCGGATAACCAATCATTACCTGCTATGCCGACGCTGAAGATTGAAGGAACTGAACTGGAATATGGCGCAGCCGATCTCATCACTTTTGCTGAAGGGCTGATCGGGATGCCGCACCTGCGACAGATGGTGCTGATCCGGCAGGACGAGGTTGAGCCGTTTCTGTGGCTGGCGTCGGTGGATGAACCCGGCACGGCCTTTCTGGTCATTGATCCGCGAGTGTGGACGCCGGGTTATGCGCCGCAACTGCCTGAATCGCTGAAGCAGTTGTCTGAGTCTGAAGCCGCAGCTTCGTGGCTGATCCTGGCGGTTGTGACCATCGCGGCGGACTGGGCGGCTTCAACCATCAACCTGCGCGCGCCGGTTGTGATTGCGCCACAGGCGATGCAGGGCGCACAGACGATTCTGACTGACAGCGATTATCAACACGACGAACCACTGCCCCAGGCCCAGGCCGCCTGATTCAGGCTGGCCCGGCGGTAATCAAGCATGCTCGTACTCAAACGCGAGGTCGGAGAAAGACTGGTGATCGGCAACGAGATCATCATCGAAGTGCTGTCGGTCAGCGGCGACGGGGTGCGCCTGGGCATCACTGCGCCGCGCGAAACTTCGGTTCATCGGTTTGAAGTTTACGCGGAAATTCAGGCCGCCAATCAGACTGCCTCAAATCATTCCAACTCAGCCCCACCCGCAGCCGTCAGAGACCTGGCGGCCAGATTGCGCAAAGGATAAGCGGTTGACCGCGACGGTGGTCAGCGGTCAGTTGTCAGTTGCAGGCGCGCGCCGGATGGTTCAGTCATCAGGACTGACATCTTCACAACTGACAACT
>CAYWDW010000358.1:0-6050 GCA_964457105.1 uncultured Heliobacteriaceae bacterium | reverse complement strand
CGGCAGCGATGACATTTCAATCAGCCGTCCGGTCACGGTTGAAGCCGCGCCGTCATTTACTTCGGCGCAGCTTGCGCGGGCTGCCAGGATGATCGGTCGCGCTCGTCATCCGGTCCTGATTATCGGCAGCCAGGCGGTGGCTGAACCTGACTGCGCCGCGACATTAGCTGAAGCGGTCGAACGGCTGGGGCTGCCGGTCTATTTATCCGGCATGGCGCGCGGGCTGCTGGGTCGCAATCATCCGTTGCAGATGCGGCATCATAGAAGGGAAGCGTTGCGCGAGGCTGATCTGGTGATGCTGGCCGGGGCGCCGTGCGATTTCAGGCTTGATTATGGCCGTCAGCTTCGCGCTTCAACCGCGATCATCGGCGTCAATCGCAGCCGTCATGACCTGAGGCTCAATCGTCAGCCCGCGCTGGCCGTCCACGCTGATCCGGGCCGCTTTATTCTGGAACTGAGCAAAGCTGCGCCACGCCCTGAAGGTGATTCGCTGACGGAATGGATGGCGACGCTGACCGCGCGTGATGCCGCGCGCGACCGCGAAATTGACGCGCAGGCAGCGGCTGAAACTGACGGCATTAATCCGTTGCAGTTGTTCCGCGAACTTGATGGCGCGCTCGGTGATGACAGCCTGCTCGTGGCTGATGGCGGTGATTTTGTCGCGACGGCGTCTTACACGCTGAAACCGCGCGGCCCGCTGTCGTGGCTTGATCCCGGCCCGTTCGGCACGCTCGGCATTGGCGGCGGCTTTGCGCTCGGCGCCAAACTGGCGCGCCCTGAAGCAGAGGTCTGGGTGATCTGGGGCGATGGTTCGAGCGCGTATTCGCTTGCCGAGTTCGACACCTTTACGCGCCACCGCGTTCCGGTCATCGGGCTGATTGGCAACGATGCCTGCTGGTCACAGATTGCGCGCGAGCAGATTGCGATTCTGAAGGATGACACCGCCGCGATGCTGGCGCATTCAGATTACGATGTCGTCGCCGCAGGCTTTGGCGGCGACGGCGTCAGAATTGACCGGATTGAAGCTTTCAGCCCGGCCATCGCCAGGGCCAGGGCTGTGACCGCTGAAGGCCGTCCCTTTCTGATCAACGCCATCATCGGCAGGTCTGATTTCAGAAAGGGTGCAGTGTCAATGTGAATCCGCCTGCAACTCAGGAGGCGGGGCTGCACCGGAATTGAGTTGCAGCCCTCCGGCCTGCCTGCGCGCGCGTTTGTGCCCGGCGAACTGGCCGATGATTTCTCTGGTGAGGCTGGCGAAATCGTGCGCGCCGTGACTGTCAGCGGCATGCTCGAAAATCGTGCTGGCGGCCTGGGCGGCTTCGCCGAGGCGAATATTCTGCCGAATCGCCGTGCCGTAAGCGTCATCTTCAAAGATGCGTTCAATGTCGGCCCTGATGCGCTGGTCAAGGCCGCGCCGGTCGTCATACAGATTGATGACCACACTGATCGGAATGTGGCGGCGGTCGCTGTACAACTGCAGTTCCATCACCTGGCTGACGATGTTGGTTGCGCCGATGATTGAATACTGGCTGCACGAGAGGACCAGAATCACCTGATCGGCAGTGACGATGGCGCTGCGCGTCTGGTAAAGAATGGTCGGCGGCGTGTCAATGATGATGTAATCATAGACCTGCCCGGCCTGATGCAGACGCGGCTTCAGACTCTTCCAGCGGTCGCCGCGCTGCGCCAGGGCCTGATCCTGTTCCGGCAGGTAACGGTTCGGAATCAGGTCCAGATTCCGGCGCACGTTGATGATGAAATCGCTGGTCAGCCGGTTTTCATCCAGCAGCATTTCACTCGCTGTCAGATCAGCCGGAATCGGTTCGCGGGTCAGTCCCCGCGTGAGGTTGCTTTGCGTGTCCAGGTCAATCGCGAGGACGCGCAATCCGTGTTGCTGAGCGAGCGCGGCTGAAACCTGCTGCGCGCAGGTCGTCTTGCCAACGCCGCCCTTGTGGGCGACAAATGCAATGATGTGACTCATAACAATGATCTGTGAGGAGCGGGAGGTCAGTGAAAAGGCTCGTGGCTCGTCAGTGGGGGGCAATCAATCAGTGAGAAGCAGGCAGCGCGGCACAGGCTTCCGCGCTGCCCGGGTTATGCTTCAGTTGTTTTTCTGAAACTCGCTCATAAACTCAACCAGCTTTTCCACGCCTGCGGGCGGAAAGGCATTGTAGATGGAAGCGCGCAATCCGCCAACCGAACGATGACCTTTCAGCCCGTCGAGTCCGGCGGCAGTCGCTTCCTTAATGAATTTCTTTTCCTGCTCCTCGGTGGGCAGCCGGAAGGTGACATTCATCAGGCTGCGGCAGTCTTTTTCCGCGTGCCCGCGATAATAACCGTCGGAAGCGTCAATCGCGTCATAGAGAATTTTCGCTTTCATCTGATTGTGCGCGTGAATTTTTTCCAGCCCGCCGACTTCGTTGAGCGCCCACTTGAAGACCAGCCCGCACAGGTAAATCGCAAAACACGGCGGCGTGTTATACATCGAACCATTCTTCGCCAGGTTCTTGTAATCGAGCATTGCGGGCAGATTCGCAGGCACACGTTCCAGCAGGTCTTCACGAATAATCACAATCGTGGCGCCGGCCGGCCCGGCATTCTTCTGCGCGCCGGCATAAATCAGCCCGTAGCTGGCCACGTCAAGCGGGCGGCTGATGAAATCTGACGAGGCGTCGCAGATGAGCGGCGCATCGCCGAAGGCGGGTTCGTGCTGAAATTCGACGCCGAAGATGGTTTCGTTTGAAGTGAAATGAACATAGGCCGCGTCCGGATCAAGCTGAATCTCTTCGAGTCGCGGCAGGCGATTGAAATTGGTGTCGGCGGTGGTGGCCGCTTCGCGCGCAGCGCCGAGTTTTCTGGCTTCTTTGATTGCGCTCTGGCCCCAGCTTCCAGTCAGAATGTAATCGGCGCTCCGGCCTGCGGGCAGCAGGTTCATCGGGATCATCGAAAATTGCAGGCTCGCGCCGCCCTGCAAAAACAGGACTTTGTAATTAGCCGGAATGCCGAGCAGGTTGCGCAGGTCGGCTTCAGCCTCGTTGATGATCTGCTCGAAGGTGGCTGAACGATGGCTGATTTCCAGCACCGACATGCCGACGCCGGGCAGGGCGAACAGATCGGCCTGCGCTTTTTTGAGGACTGATTCAGGCAGCACTGCCGGGCCGGCGCTGAAGTTGTAAATACGTTCGGTCATGGGACTCTCCTGGACTGATGTTCGCCAGGCTGACCGCCTGGCGTGGTGATCGAAAAGAGCGTGTTCATTGTGACTGCGGCGAGCTTGCCTCAGTCGTGTCTGAACAGATTGAGTTCGATAATGTCGCTGTTGCCGCTGCGAATGCGATTGAGCGTTTCATCGCTGAGCGGGTAATCCAGACTGATGCGGGCAATCGCAGCCTGCGCGCCGTCAAAGACGATGTTTTCCATCTCCTGGACGTTGTTGCTGGCCTTGCGCAGTTCATTGAAAACGTGCGCCAGCACGCCGGGCCGGTCGCGGTGACGCACGACCAGGATGTGCGTGGCCGGCGTCTTGTCCGTCAGGTTGACGACGTTCGGGACCTTGCCGGTTTCCTTGAAGATTTTGATGATGCGCACGGTTTCGGCGGCAATCGCTTCCTGCGCCTGAGTGGTCGAAGCGCCGATGTGATGCGTCCCGATCACGCCGGGCAGTTTGAGCAGTTCATCGGCGAAGTCGCCGGTCGCAGTGGTCGGTTCACCGGCGAACACATCCAGCCCGGCGCGAATGCCTTTGGTTTTGACGGCCTGGGCGAGCGCGGCCTGATCCACGATTTCAGCGCGCGACGTGTTGATGAAATAACTGCCGGGCCGCATGGCTTCAAAAATATCGGCATTGATGATGCCGCGCGTGTCAGGCGTGAGCGCGAGGTGAATGCTCAGAATGTCGCAGTCATCGGCCACTTCGGTAATGGTCTGGCGAAAGGTGATGCCCATTTCAGCCGCGAGTTCAGGCGTCAGGCTGCGGCTCCAGCCGATGACTTTCAGGCCGAAGGCTTCAGCGCGCGCGATCATTTCGCGGCCAATCTGTCCCAGCCCGATCAGGCCGATGGTCTGCCCGTAAAGGCCGCGCGCCTTGCTGTATTCCTTCTTGTTCCAGACGCCGGCGCGCAGGTCCGCCGTGTTGTCAGGGATCCGGCGATCAAGCGCGCAGATCAGGCCGAAGGCGAGTTCAGCCACTGCAATCGCATTTTTGCCGGGGCAGTTCGAGACATAAATCCCGCGGGCCGACGCCGCCTTGACATCAATCGTGTTGTAACCGGCCCCGGCTCGCACAATCAGGCTCAGGCGTCCGGCATCAAGCATCGCTTCGGTGACTTTGGTCGAACGCACGACGAGCACTTCAGCCTGCGAATCGCGCACGGCAGCCACGAGCGCTTCATCCTTCAGCTCCGGGTTATAAGTCAGCTCGCAGCCGAGCTGCTGCAGGGCATTGATGCCGCTTTCCTCAAATTTATCAGCAATCAGAATTTTCATGGTTGATGGAGTGGTGGTTGAATTCAGTTGTCATTCGGGTCATCTCTCTGCCTGGGCTGTTGTGACTGTCTTTTTCAGATCAGATGACTCAGCAATCCGTCGCGCAGTTTCGGCTCGAACCAGGTTGATTTGGGGGGCATCACTTCACCGGCATCGGCGACCGTCATCAGGTCATCGAGCGTGGTCGGGCAGAGCGAGAAGGCGACGGCGGCCCGGCCTTCATTGACCAGGCGTTCGAGTTCCGCCGTGCCGCGAATGCCGCCGACGAAATCAATGCGCTTGTCGGTGCGCGGGTCTGCGATGTCGAGGACGGGCGCGAGCAGCTTGTTTTGCAGGATGCTGACATCAAGCCGGTCAATCGCGCCGAGCGGCCTGGTCGTTTCGCTGTTCAGCGTCAGCCCGTACCAGTGCCCGCCGAGATACATTGAATACTGCCCGCGTTCGGACGGCGTCGGGCTGGCATTTTCAGTCAGGTCGAAAGCGTGCTGCACGCGCGCCAGAAAATCTTCGGGCAGATGACCGTTGAGGTCTTTGACGACGCGGTTGTAAGGCAGAATCCGCAGTTGATCGTCAGGGAAGATGACGCACTGAAAGAAATTGTATTCTTCATCGCCCCGGTGTCCGGCGTTCTGTGCGCGCAACTCTTCGCGGGCGCGGCTCGCGCTTTTGGCGCGGTGATGGCCGTCGGCAATGTAAAGTTGCGGCACGGCGGCGAACGCGGCGATGAAATCCTGATTCAGGCCAGTCGGCACGCGCCAGACGATATGTTCGACTCCATCGGCAGCTTTGAAGTCAAAGAGCGGCGCGGTTTCGATCACCTGTGTGACGAGGGCATTGATTGAAGCCTCGGCGCGATAAGCCAGAAAGACCGGGCCGGTCTGTGCGCGCAGCGTCAGAATGTGGCGCGTGCGGTCGTCTTCCTTGTCGCGGCGCGTCAGTTCGTGCCGTAGGATCGTGCCTGCGTCATATTCATCAACCGCACAGCAGGCGACGAGTCCCGTCTGCACCTGCTCACCCATCCGCAGCCGGTAGAGATAGAATTCCGGCGCATCCTCAATCACCAGCGGCGCGGTCGCAATCAGGTGATCGAAATTCGCGGCGGCTTTGGCATACACGGCGGCGGAATAAATGTCAGTGCCTGCGGGCAGATCAATTTCAGGCCGCGACACGTGCAGAAAGCTGAGCGGATGACCGGCGGCCAGGGCGCGGGCTTCGTCAGTGTTGACGACATCGTAAGGCACGGCGGAAACATCGGCGGCGCGTTCAGGCAGCGGGCGCAACGCGCGAAATGGTTTGATAATTGACACAAATAACTCCTGTCGAATGAAACTGAGGGTTGAGCCGTTAAGGCTGGAAATTCTACCTGATCGCAGCCGCCTTGCCTATGGCTGACAAGCAGAGCAGCGCCCGGAGAACAAACAATACGCGCAGGAACAAACAAGGAGCGCAGGAATAAACAAGGAGCGCAGGCGTCCCGCCTGCCCTGTATTTCAAACAAGGAGCGCAGGCGTCCCGCCTGCCTTGTCTTTGGGTTTCGGTTGGGGGGGTTATATAAATGCAGGCGG
>CAYWDW010000357.1:0-6069 GCA_964457105.1 uncultured Heliobacteriaceae bacterium | reverse complement strand
AAGCTGGATGAAAAGCTCGAATGGTTTGCCGCTTGGGGCTTGATTCCGTCGAGCGTCGAGGCGATTTACGACACGGAGGAAATTCCTGATGAACGGTTGCGCCTGATCTTCACGTGTTGCCATCCGGCGCTGGCGATTGAGGCACAGGTCGCGCTCACTTTGCGCCTGCTGGGCGGACTCGAAACCGATGAAATCGCGCGCGCCTTTCTCGTGACGACCGAAACGATGGCGCAGCGGCTGGTGCGCGCCAAACGCAAGATTCGTGACGCAGGCATTCCGTATGTCGTGCCGGATACGAGCGAAATCCCCGCGCGCCTCGAGGCCGTGCTGACCGTGATCTATTTGATTTTCAATGAGGGATATGCGGCGACGCAGGGCGAGACGCTTGTGCGCGTGGAACTGTGCGCCGAAGCTATCCGCCTGGCGCGGCAGGTGCGCGCGTTGTTGCCGCCGTCACAGGCCGCCGAAGCGACGGCGCTGCTCGCGCTGATGTTGTTGCACGATGCGCGCCGCGCCGCGCGGCTGGATGAAGCCGGAGAGATCGTTCTGCTGGAAGAGCAGGACCGCAGTCGTTGGAATCGCGCGCAAATTGCTGAAGCCCTGCCGCTGGTCGAAAGCGCCTTGCGCGACAACGCCGGGCCGTATGCCTTGCAGGCCGCGATTGCCGCCTTGCATTGCCAGGCCGGGCGCGCCGCCGCGACGGACTGGGCGCAGATCGCGCGCCTTTACGAAGTGTTGGAACGCCAGCAGCCCACGCCTGTCGTTGCGCTCAATCGCGCCGTCGCGCTGGCAATGGCTGAAGGGCCGCAGGCAGGACTTGCTTTGCTGGATGCGCTTGCGGCGGAACTCGACCACTATCACCTTTATCACTCCGCGCGCGCCGATCTCTTTCGTCGTGCGGATTCACTGGTGGAAGCCGCGGCTGGTTACGAACGCGCGCTGGCGCTGGCGGACAATGACAGCGAGCGGCGCTTTCTCAAACGACGTTTGCGCGAAGTGGGCGGCTGAGGCGCTCGTTACAAATAACTCAGCCACCAGTCGCGGCGGCGCTGTTTGACTGCCGCAAACCAGCGACAGAACGGATAAAGCAATACCAGTCCGGTGAGCCAGAACAGATAAACCGCCCAGAGCGAAAAACCCAGATTGCCCGGATTGGGGCGCGGTTGATTGAGCGGCGTGGCGAAGAGCCAGCCAGTCGGTTGTCCTGCGAGACAGGCGGCAGAGGTCGCCAGCAGGTGGACCGCGATCCACTGGCCGAGATAAAAAAACAACGGCACGCGCCCGAACGTCGTCAGCACACGCGCCAGCCCGCCCTGCCGCATTTGTTCAAACCACGGCAGCGCCAATATCGCCGCGCCCAGCGTCAGCAGCAGGAACAACAGCGACGGCGGATACTTCGAGACGTTGAGGAAAGACAGCACGGTGAACCAGGCGTTCTTTTGCGCGCTCCAGCGGACCGGGTCGCCGTAAACATTGATCGCGCGCAGCACGACGAACGCGAGCAACAACGCCGCGCCCAAACGCAGCAGTGCGCGCTGTCGGCGCTCTGGTTCCCATGCATAAAACGCGCCGAAGCAATAACCTGCCGCGAGGACGGCGACCCACGGAATCAGCGGATACAGCAACAGCCCGTAAACATTGGGCGTCAGAAACATCATGCCTGGCTGATGCAACGCCATCCACACCGCATCCCATCCGCCCGGCAGCGGTTTGCCCGGCGCGGGGAACCCCTGCACGCGAATCGGGTCGAGCAGGTTATGCAACACAATCATCGCCACGCTGCCGATGGCGACCGCACGCAGCGGCAGATAGATCAGTCCGGCGAGCAGGATCATCGCCACGCCGATGACCCAGATCACTTGCAGCATAAACGCGAAGCGGAAATCCAGATTGAACCAGAGAATGACGCGAATGACGGTGAGTTCCAGCACGATCAGCCACAGCCCGCGCGTGATGAGAAAGCGCGACAATTCAGGCTTGCTTTTGCCGCGCAGCGTTTGCAGGTAAGCTCCCGTGCCCGCGAGGAAGACGAACACCGGCGCACAAAAATGTGTCACCCAGCGCGTCAGAAACAACAGCGTGTGCGTGCGACTGAGATCGGCTGGATCGAAATTCAGGAAGTCACTATGCGTGAATTCGCGCGTATGGTCGAGCAGCATAATCGCCATCACAAGGCCGCGCAGCAGGTCTATGGCATTGATGCGCGAGGAAGCAGTTTTTTCGGCAGGCAGATTCATGATGATAACTGGTTGCGGCCAGCGCGCCGGTTTTGAAGTAACGCTGAATCTTTTTCAGTTCTTCAGGTGAGCGATGGGTTCTCAATTGCTCAATAAGTTTTTCGGCGTTCGGCAGGCTGTCTCACGTTGATTATCGGAATGTCTTTAATCTCGCGCCATCCCGCGCAGCGCAAAACGCAATCGGCCAGCCGACACAAAGGATATGAACGATCAGGCCCGTCACGATCACCGGCCACGCAAAACTTTGCTTGAAAGCAATCGCCGACAGCGGCAGGACAATCAATTGCATAAACCAGAACACCGCGATGCCATACAGCGCGCCGCTCCACCACGCCCGTTCGGTCAGCCAGTTCCACCTGAGGCGGGCGAGATTGAAAATCGCCGCCGCTCCCAGGGCGATGATGAAATGCAGCACGACGCCGAGCGCGGCGGTTGAGTATCCGCCCTCGAACGCCGCACGTCCGAGCAGGCCGCTGGCGATGGATTGCGCGATGCGCAACGGCGTGACGCCGCGCGACGCATTGCTGAGGCACGCGCCGAGGAAATCCAGCACGCCCGCGCACAGGCCGCCACAAAAAATCGCTTTGAGAAATTGCGAAGTCATTCAATTGGAATCCAAATTGCGGTTTTGAGCAGTTCCGGCGGAACCTCTTTCGGACGGTTCACATAAATTTCAAAGGGCGCGGCGGCGCGCTGTTGCAATTCTGAGGCAGACAGCCAGTCGCGGTAAAGTTGATTCCACGCCTGCCACAAAGTTTCGCGCGAACCCTGAGACAAGCCTGCGAGCCAGCGGCCTGCCGGAATTGTCACAATCCCGGCACTCATCGCGGGCAGTTTGTCGGCGTCAATGAATCCAGCCTGATAACGCGCTTCAGCATCGGGGACGCGGCGGGCTTCGTCAGGACAAAGCCCGATGCACACGCGGATCGCAGGCCAGCCGTTTGACGCGCCGGAGCTCATCGGCCAGCGCACGAAATGCCGCCGCTGAGGCTGGTGCGAAACTCTGTTCGATCACACCGTGCCTGCTGCGTCGCCCAACCGGGCATTGCCGACCCGGCGCGAAACTGTCAACTATCCAATTGAATTCAACGAGCTGTTATTGGCACACGCGTCAAACCGCAGCACAGCCAGTCGGCTGTGCTGCGGTTTTTATCTCAGCAATGCAGATTTCCGGTCCGCAGATTCGTTGAGCGGGATTGGCGATCAATCCCGCTCAACGAAAAGGTCGTTTCGTTTCAGAACCGCAGCCGCGCCTGCACCTGGACGAAGCGGTTCGGCCCGTTGGCGTCGGTCAGCACGCGCCCGTTGCCGTCCGGGCCGCCGAAGGACTGGCGATTGAGCAGATTCAGCACGTCCACGCGCAATTGCAGTTCCTTGTCCTCCTTGAAACGGAAGTTGCGTTGCAAATTGGCGTTCGTGTAATTGATGCCGTCGGCGCGCATGCCGTCAATGAAGACCGGGAAGACGCGGCGATGAAAGCCCGTCGGCTGGAAATGCGTCGGCGTGACGTTCGAGTAAGTGCAGGTGACATTCGCGCCGCAAATGCCCGCCGCTGTCATCTGGTCTAACACGGATTGCGGTACGATCCCGCGAATGCGCGTTTCATACGCCGTGCGGTTGGCGGCGCTGTAATCACGCGCGACGCCGGGGAAGAGCTTCCAGTTGAACCATTCGTCGAGCGTCTGTTTCTGCGGCTGGATGTCCTTCTCCAGCGTCTTCTGATCGCCGTAATAAAGCAGATTGCCGAACCCGACGAGCGGCCCTGGCTGCCATTCCCAGGTCGCTGCCACCTGCCAGCCGCCGACGATGTGCGAAAGAAATCCGCCGGACACAAACGGCTTGCCCTTGCCAAATGGCAGTTCGTAAATCCCCGACACGGTGGCGCGATGCGGGCGGCTCAGATTGCTCGGCAGCCACGTCCGCTCTTTATCGAAGTCGTTCAGGAAGGTGGTGGCTTCGTTGCGCGTCCGCGTGTAACTGGCGTCGAACGTCAGACCTTGTGAGAAGCGGCGCGTCAGGCTCAGTTCCAGCGCGTGATGCCGCACCCTGCCGTCGTTGGTTCGCTCCGTCAGCCCGCCCAGGTTGGGAAACGGCAGCAGCAACTGACTCTTCGGCAGCGTCGTCCGCGTGAAGAAACTGTTGGTCTGCATATCCGCATAAATCACCGGATGCGATTGCTGCAAGGTGGCGAAGTTGGAAAGCAGAAACGGATTCGTCACGTTCTGGTTGAGCGAAGTCAGATGCGCCGTGTTGCGGATGTTGCCGCCGACCCAGTATTGCTCCGGCAGAAAGTTGATGTTCCGATTGAAATACACGTCGCCCGAATAGGAACCGGCATAGGCCGCCTCGACCACCATATTCGAGCCAAGCTGCCGCTGCACCGAAGCCCGCCAGCGATGCTGCCGCGCCCGCGTAATATCGTAGGGAATGTAGCTGAAGCCGCGTCCCTGAATCGCTGACAGTCCGAGCGCATTGCGCACCGGCGTGTCAAAGCGCGAGCCATTGCTGCGGACGGGGAACGGGTCGGTCAGCGGCGACACGCCTGCGCGCGGATTGCCCACGAGCCACGTCCTGCCGAAATCGAGGCTGACGTTGGTGGATGTGTTGCGGCTGTAACCGAACTGATTGTCGGCGGGGAAGCTCGCCGTAAAATCCATCACGTTCAGCACGTCGTGATAGACGCCGTAGCCCGCCTGCAACACGGTCTTTGAATTCAACTGATACGACACGCCGGCGCGCGGCATCCAGACCAGTTGATTGCCGTAGAGTTTGCGATCCGCACCGTTCGCTCCGACGTAGAGCGAGCCGCCGCGCACTTTGAAATTCGCGGCTGAGAGTTCCGGCACCGGGTTGCGCGCGTAAGCAGCCTGCGCCAGTTGCGTGATCGGCAATTCTGAAGTCTTGTCCAGCGCGCCGATCATGCGGTCATAGCGTTCGGTGACGCCAACGTCGTATTCCATCCGCAGTCCGAAGTTCACGGTCAGCCTCGGCGAGATGCGCCAACTGTCCTGCACGAAGCCGGCGTAAAACGGATTGTAGGCGGCGGCGTTGTCATTCCAGGAAACGCTCATGCCGTTGCTCGGCAGGCCGAGAATAAAGGCCGCCCAGCTCAGTCCGGTCGTTGCGGCGGGCGCGAAGCCGTCTTCATCCTTGCGCGTCCAGACGTTTGAAAAGCCGAACGATCCCGAAGTGTTGCCTGGTTCCGTCAGCGTTTTGAAGCTGTAGCGAAGATCCACGCCGCCGCGCAGCGTGTGATCGCCGCGCACGTTGGTCACGTCGCCACGGAAGCTGCTCATCCGATATTTCTTCGGCACGCCGGGCGGATGGGCAATCGCATTCCAGGTCGCCACCGTGTCGTAGCTGCTGACGTTGAATTGCGGGAAGTGAAACTTGCCGCGCGCGGCAGCGAAATCGTCAATGTAACTCGGCAGCCCCACCGATGACGGCTTGACGTCCTGCACCGGAATCGGCTGGTTGCTTTCGGCAAACTCGTGAATCGAAGCCGAGAAATTAAAGATCGTGTTGGCCGTCGCCGTCCAGACCCAGTCCACCGTGCCGCCGATATTCCGGCGCAGCCCCTGCGCTTCGCCGTAACCGGGAGCGTGCTGATAGAGCCAGTCCTGATTGTGCTCGACGTTCTGGCTTTGCAGCACACGCGCAAAGACCCGGTGTTTGCTGGTCAGGTTGTAATCCACGCGCGCCGACCAGGTGCGGTAATCGAACCGCCACGGCACCAGCCCGACGTAATTGGAGCTGTAATTTTCCAGCGGGATGGTTCTGACCACGTTCGGCAGCGGCAGCCCCATGGTGGGCCTGGCGCTCGTGTTCGTCG
>CAYWDW010000356.1:3234-6076 GCA_964457105.1 uncultured Heliobacteriaceae bacterium | reverse complement strand
CAAGGTCATTGCCTTTGCCGGGCGAGGGCCATTTCAACTTTGACTTCGGACACCCCTGAAGAATCGCAGTGCAGAACGGATGGAAGACTGGCAACGCCACACTCCGGTGTGCCGGATAAGAACGGCCTGATTCGCGTGTCGCCTGAAACTCTGGTGGTCGCGGTGCGCCGCGCTCAGCCGCCGCCGACGAAGTGCACCACTTCGAGGTGGTCGCCGGATTGCAGTTTTTGCTGAGGCCATTGCCGGCGCGGCAGGATTTCACGATTCAGTTCAACGGCCAGGCGGGCGGCAGGCAGGTCAAGCTGCGCGATCAGATCAGCCACCGTTGATTCGGGTGCGATCCGGTGCGTTTCTCCGTTGACGACGATTTCAATCACGGGGTTGTGGTGCATCAAAGTCTCGCGGCTGGTTCAGCGTTTGCGAATCAGCAGTTTCAATTCAGCCTCCTGCCCCTTCGGATCGGTCGCGTGAATAATCAGCGCGGCAGTGCCGGTCGTGAATTCCGGCAGGGTCAGATCCAGGCTGAACGCGCCGCTGGTATTGCAGGACAGCAGGTATGTCTGCGGCTTGATCGTGGTGCCGACGATGCGAACTCTGACGGTCGCATTCACGGCAGGCCATTGTCCATCATACAGCACGGCGGCGCGCAATTGCGCGCGCGCACCGGCCATCAGGCGCGACGGCGAAAAAAGTTCAATCGAAATTTTTTCAGTCGGCTGGTCCGACTTGAGAAACTGATCGAGGACGTCTTCAAGGTTGAACGAATCCTCAGAAGTCAGATCGCTCAGGTTGTAAATGCGCGAAGCCGACGCACGGGGGACCGGCTTTTCAGGCGCGACCGGAAGCGACGGCCTGGCCGCCGGTCCGGCTGGTTGAGCAACAGGCGCGGCTTTTGGGGCGGGCGCGGGTTCAGGCTTCTCAGGCGCGGGCGCGGCTGACGTCGCGGCGCTGGCGGCGGCGGCGCTGGTATTGAGCCGTTCGATCAGTTGCGACAGCTTGCCGCCGTGAATCGCGGCCAGGATGATGTGGTGCTGTTTTTCGATGGCTTTGGCCAGCCGGGTTTCATCCACCCGGCCTTCGATCACCAACTCCTGATAACTGGTGCGCTTTGCGCCAAGAATCGTCCCGCCCTGATAAATCAGCGACAGGATGACTGGATTCTTCAGCCCCTTGTCTTCTGTCTGGACGTGATAAGTGACGCCTTCAAAGGGCACGTCAGTGTTGTATCCGGTGAGCATGGCCAGACCTCATCTGGACGAGTAGCCGGGTTGTCTGTCAGGAGTTTCAAAAGCTGTGGGGTAGCTGGTGCGGTTCATCTGCCGGAGCGGGGGTATAAATAACACAGCGAATTGAACGCGGTCAACGAATGATTTGGCGGGGTTTGCGTGGACGATCCGGCAGGCGCGCGCTTGACAGCCTGGCGCGATGAATTGAGAATGCAGAGCCATTCCACACGGCGGCTTATGCTCAAGACCTTTCTCGACAAATTGCATGCGCACGAACACCTGACGCAGGCCGAAGCTGCCGACCTGCTGACCCTGCTGCTGTCGGATGAAACCAGCGATGAACAGATCGCGGAAGCGTTGAAGGCGCTGGCCGTCAAGGGCGAAACCGAAGAGGAACTGGCCGGGTTTGCCGAAACGATGCGCGCCCACAGCCTGCGCGTTTCCAGCACGCACCACACCGGATTCATTGACACCTGCGGCACCGGAGGCAGCCGGGCCAAGACTTTCAATATTTCGACGGCGACGGCTTTTATTGTCGCAGCGGCAGCCGTGCCCGTTGCCAAGCACGGCAATGTGGGCGTCACGTCAAAAGCAGGCAGCGCCGATGTGCTGCGCGCGCTCGGCATCAGGTATGACCTGGCGCCGGAACAGGTCAGCGCCTGTTTTGATGAAATCGGCCTCTGTTTTATGTTCGCGCCGCTGCATCATCCGGCGACGAAACGGGTCGCGCAGGTGCGGCGCTCGCTGGGCATCAGAACGATCTTCAATCTGCTGGGGCCGCTGACCAATCCGGCAGGCGCGCCGATCCAGGTCATTGGCGTTCCTGATCTGACGACGGGTGAAAAAGTCGCCCGCGCCCTGCACCGGCTGGGCACTGCGCGGGCCTGGGTCGCGCACGGGCTGGACGGGCTGGATGAAATCACGCTGGCCGACCGGACTCACGTTTATGAGATCAGCCCCGACGGCGTGCGCAGTTTCGAGATTACGCCGGATGATTTCGGACTTGAGTTTGCCGAACTCGACCGGCTGCGCGGCGGCACGGCTGAAGACAACGCCGCCATCATTCTCGATATTCTTTCCGGCAAGCGCCGCGACGAAGCCCGCGACCTGGTGCTGCTCAATGCCGCTGCCGCTATCGTCGTCGCAGGCGCCTGCGTCACGCCACACGGCGCAGTCGAAATGGCCGCCGCGATCATTGATTCAGGCGCCGCCAGAGACAAGCTCGAAGCCTTTCGTGAATTCAGTCAGCGGCACGGGCAATGACCTGAGACAATTTGCCCGGAACGCACGCGCACCTCACCTGACCTGATTCACAGTCATTCGGCGCTTTCCCGTTCAATCCAATTACGACACAGCTATTACAATCCGGGCTGCCGGTAAAGCATAAGATTGGTCGAAACGATTCTTCGATGGTGAGCAGATGAGGACCCGGACATGACTTTACCGATGATTATTCAGGGTGGGATGGGCGTGGCGATTTCGGACTGGCGGCTGGCCAGAGCGGTTTCGCAGGCCGGACAACTGGGCGTCGTTTCGGGAACGGGGTTGAGCCGGGTGCTGGTGAGCCGCCTGATGGATGGCGACCTGGCCGGGCACATTCGCCGGGCGATGAACAA
>CAYWDW010000356.1:0-3134 GCA_964457105.1 uncultured Heliobacteriaceae bacterium | reverse complement strand
TCGCTCTATGGCGCGATGCTCGCCGGAGTGGATTTTGTCCTGATGGGCGCAGGCATTCCCACACAGATTGCCGGAATTCTGAACCGGCTGACCACGCATCAGCCGACGACATATCGCCTGAACGTGACTGGCGCGGAGAAAGATGACGATTACCGGATCGGCTTCGACCCGGAACAGATTTTTCCCGGCATCTCCGGGATCATCAATCAACTCAGGCGCCCGCGCTTCCTGCCCGTCATCTCTTCAGTGGTGCTCGCGCAGGCGCTGCTCAAACGCAGCGAAGGCGAGGTGGACGGTTTCGTGATCGAAGGCCCCATGGCGGGCGGACACAATGCCCCGCCGCGCGGAGAGCTGAAGCTGAATGAACAGGGTGAACCGGTCTATGGTGAAAAGGACGAAGTGGATCTGGAAAAGATCAGACGCCTGGGCCTGCCCTTCTGGCTGGCTGGCGGCTATGGGCGACCCGGTCAGTTGCAGCAGGCCCTCGCCGCCGGAGCCACCGGAATTCAGGTGGGCACAGCCTTTTCGCTGTGCGACGAATCAGGCATGGAACCCGGCTTGAAAAAGCGGCTGCTCCGCAAAGTGCTCGATCATCAGGCCCAGGTTCTGACCAGCCCCGTTGCCTCCCCGACCGGCTTTCCTTTCAAGGTTGCGCAACTGGAAGGAACCATGTCCGAGCAGGAGGTATACGAAGCACGTCCGCGCATCTGCGACTTCGGTGGCCTGCGCAACCTGTTCAAGCGCGCCGATGGGACGGTCGGCTATCGTTGCCCGGCGGAACCGGTAGAGGATTACGTCAGGAAAGGTGGTCAGGTCGAAGAGACCGTCGGCAGAACCTGCCTGTGTAACAATCTGGCCGCTACAGCAGGTTTTCCCCAGCGCCGGAAGAGCGGTTATCTCGAACAACCGCTCGTCACCAGCGGCGACGATCTGGTCAACCTCGGAGAGTTTCTGAAACCGGGTAAAACCAGCTACTCCGCCCGCGAAGTCATCACTCACCTGCTCGGCATCACCCTGAAACCGGAGCCGGAGTAAAAGCTCAGCCGCCGGGCGGAAGAAGAAACCGGGTTCAGTGACAGGCTGCCGTCACCAGTTCACCGGATGTTTTCGCCGCCGCCATCGCAAATGCCTGATCGAGATCAGCCATCAGATCGTCCACGTCTTCGATGCCAACCGACAGGCGAATCAGATCGGATGGCGGCGCGAGTTTGTCGCGCAGAGCAGCCGGAATGCTCGCGTGTGACATCCGGCACGGCAGGCTGATGGTTGAATTGACCGAGCCGAAACTGACGGCAATATCAAAAAGCTGCGTGGCTTCGACAAAGGCCTGCGAAAATTCGGCGTCGCCGGTCGTGAAGCTGATGACGGCGCCGGCGCCGGCGGCCTGACGGCGGTGAACTTCATAACCGGGGTGCGTGGGCAGTCCGGCGTAATAAACCCGCGCGACCGCCGGATGTTCGGCCAGAAACCGGGCGACCTTTTGCGCGGTTGCGTTCTGCCGCTCGACCCGCAGCGACAGCGTCTTGATGCCGCGCAGCAGCAGCCACGCATCGAACGGACTCAGGCCGCCGCCTTCGGCATTCTGCTGAAAGGCGAGACGGCGATGCAGCGCTTCATCATTCGTGACCACGCCGCCGCCGGTCACGTCGCTGTGACCGCACAGATATTTGGTGGCCGAATGAATCACCAGATCAGCGCCGAGCGCTAGCGGCTGTTGCAGCACCGGCGACAGCATTGAATTATCCACGGCCAGGATCACGCCTGCCTCACGCGCCAGTCCGGCCAGCGCGCGAATGTCCGTGATGTGCATCTGCGGGTTGGTCGGCGTTTCAATCAGCATCAGTTTCGTGCGCGGCGAGATGCACCGGGCCACGTCCTCAACGTCAGTTGTGTCGGCATACACGACATTCACGCCCTGGCGCGGCAGCACCTGATCGAGCAGCCGCACCGTGCCGCCGTAAAGATCGTCTCCGGCGATGATCTCATCGCCCCATTCGACCAGTTTCGTCACGGCGGTAATGGCCGCCATTCCGCTCGCAAAGGCGCAGGCGAACGAACCGCCTTCGAGCTGCGCAAGCTGATTTTCAACCATCCGGCGCGTCGGATTGGCTGTGCGCGTGTAATCGTATTCACCAAATTCAGTGGCACCAGGCTGCCTGAACGTCGCCGTCTGATAGATCGGCGGCGCGACCGCGCAGTAAGGATCATCCGTTCCTTCGGGGTGAACACAGCGGGTTGATGTTTTCATTTTTTCTCCTTCACACTTCCTGGCGCAAAGCCTGTTCGAGGTCAGCAATAATGTCTTCCGGGTTTTCCAGGCCGACCGACAGCCGCACCAGACCGTCCGTGATGCCGGCGGCGGCGCGCTGTTCGGGCGGCACGGCGGCGTGCGTCATCGAAACCGGATGCGTGATCAGCGTTTCAGCCGAACCCAGGTTTTCAGCCAGCGCGCACAGCTTCACGGAATTCATCAGCCGAATCCCGGCCTCAACGCCACCGGCCACTTCAAAAGCGATCAGCGCCCCGCCGGCGCGCTGCTGCCGCTGCGCCAGTTCATATTGCGGAAACGATTCCAGCCCCGGATAAGCCAGCCGCGACACCGCCGGGTGCTGCGCTAAAAACTGCGCAATCTGCCGCGCGTTATCAGAGTGACGGGCGATGCGCAGCGGCAGCGTCTTGACGCCCTGCAACGTCAGCCACGCCGGAAACGGCGACTGAATCGCGCCAATCGCGTTGCGCGTCCACGCCAGCCGTTCGTGCAATGCGGCATCGCGCGTGATCAGCGCCCCGCCAACTGTGGCATTGTGGCCTTCGATGAATTTGGTCGTTGAATGCAGCACGATGTCTGCGCCGAAATCGAACGGACGTTGCAGCGCCGGCGTCAGCAGCGTGTTATCCACAACCAGCAACGCTTCAGCCGCGTGCGCCAGTTGCGCCGTCGCCGCCAGGTCGGTCAGCTTCAGCGTCGGATTGGCCGGAGTCTCGATAAAGACGAGGCGCGTCGGCTGACGCAGCGCCCGCGCGGTGGCTTCGGTGTCGCTCGTGTCCACAAATTCAGACGCAATGCCAAAGCCGTTCAGCAACTGTTGCAGCATGCGCACCGTGCCGCCATAGACGGCCTGCGAACAGACCAC
>CAYWDW010000355.1:1108-6077 GCA_964457105.1 uncultured Heliobacteriaceae bacterium | reverse complement strand
CCCTGGTACCTGTGTGTCGGCCTGGTTACGCATCACTTCCAGCGTGCTAGGGGCAAGCGGCTGCTTGACAGGCAATAGACCTCTTGCCCATAGCACGCTGGAAGCGATGCGTACCCAGGCGCCATGTCACTTGTTTTGGCGCGCGCTCCCATCTGCTCCAGATCCTGGTGTGTTCCTCATCTAGTCACAATTCCAGACATCTTTGCCAGTTTCTCATCAGCCCGCTCGCCAGGCGTACAGCGTTTGCATGAGAAACCGGCATGAATTTTTCTCCGACTCTGCTGCTGAGCGTGTTATTCGTTCTGTCAGGCAGCGCCCTGACCTTTGCACAGCAGCCTGGCACACAGATCGGCGGTCAGCCCGCAACGCAACCTGGCAACGGACAGCAGTTGCCAGGCGCGGCGGTCGTCACCGATGCGCCCGCGACGCTGAGCCTCGCGCAGGCCATGCAACTGGCGATGCAGAATAATCTGGCCACGCTGCTCGCCGAGGAGCGGCGCAATGAAGCGCGCGGGCTGGCGCGGCAGGCGCTCGCCGCGCTGCTGCCGAATCTGTCGGGCGCAACTTATCAGGCCGACATCACGCAGAACCTGGCCGCGCTCGGTTTTCAGCCTGGAACTTTTCCTGGTTTTCAGCGGACCTTCATCGGCCCCTTCAACAACTTCGACGCGCGGGCGCGGCTCGTGCAGACGATCTTCAATCTCAGCGCCATTCGCAATTACCAGGCGGGCCGCGTCGGCGTACAGCTTGCCGCCTCGCAGGAAGCCCTGGCGCGTGAGGAAGTCGCCACCGCTGTTTCGCTCACTTACCTTGAAGCGTTGCGCGCCGAGCGCGCCGTCAGCGCGGCGCAGGCGAATGTGGAACTGGCGCAGGCGCTGCTCAGTCTGGCCCACGGTCAGCGCCAGGCCGGAGTCGGCACCGGCGTTGACGTGGCGCGCGCCGAAACACGGCTGGCGCAGGAACAGGTGCGCCTCGCGCAGGACCGCGCTGCCGCTGAACAGGCGCGGCTCAATTTGCAACGGGTCGTCGGCTTGCGGCTCGGCAGTCCGCTGACGCTGACTGATCCGCTGCAATTTACCCCCGAACCACTGCCGCCGGTTGAAGCCGCCGTGCAGCAGGCCGGACAGCAGCGCCCCGAACTGCGCATCGCTGAATTGCAGGTGACGCTCAATGATTACGAACGCCGCGCCGCGCGGGCCGAACTGCTGCCGTCGCTGGAATTCGTCGGCGATTACGGCGTCAGCGGCATTACGCCGGCAAACACTGCGCTGCCGACGCGGCGCGTGGCCATTCAATTGAACGTGCCGATCTTCAATGGCGGTCTGACGCGCGGGCGCATCACTGCCGCGACGAGTCGGCAGCGCCAGGCTGAACTGACGCTTGGCAGCGTGCGCGGTCAGGTTGAAGAAGATGTGCGGCTGGCGCTCTCGACGCTGCCACCGGCGGCGGATCAGGTGCGCGCCGCCGATCAGGCCGTCACGCTGGCCGCGCGTGAACTGGCGATGGCGCGCGACCGCTTTCGCGCCGGGGTGGCTGACAACATCGAAGTCATCACCGCGCAGGCGGCGCTCTCGAATGCCCGCGAAACACAGGTCGCAGCGCTTGCGCAATACAACGCCGCGCGGCTCAACCTCGCCGCGGCGCTTGGTCGCGCCGAAGCGTTTCAGTTCTGAGGAAGCCTGGTCATGTCCAAAGTAATGCACCAGCCCGAAACAGAAAAAAATCCGGGCGAGCATCCGGTCAGCGCCGAGGCCCGGCAGCGGGCTGACATTGCGCCAGGCGCTGAATTGCCCGACGCGGCAATCGCGCCGGAAGATAAACGCGCAGGCACACCCGCCGATCTGCCCGCAGATTTGAATGATGTCTCAGGCGCGCCACCGAAGCAGCCATTATTCAGGCGACCGGGTTTTGTGATCGGCGCTGTCGTGGTGTTGCTGCTTGCGCTGATCTTTGGCATTCGTTACTGGCTGTATGCCCGCTCGCACGAATCCACCGATGACGCCTTCATTGCCGGAGAGGTCGTGCAGATCAGCCCGAAAGTCAGCGGCTATGTGGCCAGGGTTTACATCACCGACAATCAGCCGGTGAAGGCGGGCGACCTGCTTGCCGAACTTGACGCGCGCGATTACGAAGCGCGACTCGCGCAGGCCAGGGCCGCGCTCGAAAGCGGCGAAGCGCAGCATCGCCAGGCGCAGACCGGAGTCGCGCTGACCCGCGCCGACACTCGCGCCGCTTTGCAGCAGGCTTCGGCGCAGGTACGCCAGGCGCGTTCAGCCGCTGCCGCCGCGCAGGCCGCCGCCGCCGCTGAAAATTCGCGGGTCACACAGGCCGCTGCTGCCATCAATGCCGCGCAGGCCGCCGTCGCACAGGCGCGCGCGCAGGTCGCCTCAGCCGAAGCCGAAGCCGCGCGAACCAGCGCCGACGTGCAGCGTTATCAGCAGCTTTATGAACGCGATGAAATTTCACGTCAGCGACTCGATCAGGCGATTGCCGACGCCGCAACGGCCAGGGCGCAACTCGCCGCCGCCCGTCATCGCGTCAATGCCGCTGAAGCTCAGGTGACTGAAGCCCGCGCCGCACAGGCCACTGCGACTGAAACGGCCCGGCAGGCGCAGGCGCAGATCAATGGCGCACAGGCGCAGATCGGTGCGGCCCTGGGCAAACTTGAACAGGCCCGCACAGCTCCGCAACAGGTGGCCTCAAGCCAGGCGCAGGCGCAGACCGCAGGCGCGACCCTCGATGAACTGCGCGCCCAGGTCCGGCAGGCCGAACTTCAGTTGTCATACACGAAAATTTATGCGCCTTCAGCGGGCCGCGTGACGCGCAAGGCGGTTGAGGCAGGCGCGTTCGTGCAGCCCGGTCAGCCGCTGCTGGCGCTCGTGACCGGCGATTTGTGGGTGACGGCCAATTTCAAGGAAAGTCAGATCGGTCAGATCAGGCCGGGGCAGCCGGTTGAAATCAGAGTTGACGCTTATCCCGGCAAAGTTTTCAAGGGCCACGTTGACAGCATTCAGGCCGGTTCGGGCGCGGCCTTCAGCCTGCTGCCGCCTGAGAATGCGACTGGCAATTACGTCAAGGTCGTGCAGCGCGTCCCGGTCAAGATCGTCTTTGACGAACGCGATCCGAAATATCTGTTAGGGCCGGGCATGTCGGTTGAGCCGGAGGTGCAGGTGAAATGAATCGCGCAGGCGCAAGCAGCGATCAGGCCGCGCCGACCTGGCAACCGTCGTTCAGTCCCTGGCTGATTGCGGCTGCGGTCATGCTCGCCACGTTTATGGAGGTGCTTGACTCTTCGGTGGCGAACGTCGCGCTGCCGCACATCGCGGGCAGTTTGTCAGCCACGACTGAGGAAGCCACCTGGGTGCTGACCAGTTATCTGGTCTCGAATGCCATCATGCTGCCGGCGACGAGCTGGCTGAGCAGCGTTTTCGGGCGCAAGCGATTTCTGATGACCTGCGTCGTGATCTTCACGCTGGCTTCGGCGCTGTGCGGCGCGGCGACGAGCCTGGGCATGCTGATTGTCGCGCGCATTTTGCAGGGCGCAGGCGGCGGCGCGCTGCAGCCGATTGCGCAGTCGGTGCTGCTTGAAAGCTTTCCGCCCGAAAAGCGCGGCGCGGCGATGGCCGTCTTCGGGCTGGGCGTGGTGGTCGCGCCGCTCATCGGGCCGACGCTCGGCGGCTGGATTACCGACAACTATTCGTGGCGGTGGGTCTTTTACATCAACCTGCCCGTCGGCGCGCTGGCGGTCGTGATGACCAGGCTGTTCATCGAAGACCCGCCTTATATTCGCAATCAGCGACCGGGCCGGATTGATTACATCGGCTTCGGGCTGATGGCGCTCGGACTCGCGACGATGCAACTGGTGCTGGATCTGGGGCAGCGCGAAGACTGGTTTGAGTCAACCCGGATCGTCTGGGCCACGACACTGGCGGTCATTGCGCTGGTGGCGTTTGTCATCTGGGAACTGACGACGGACGCGCCAATCGTCAATCTGCGTGTTTTCAAAAATCGCAACTTCGCGGTCGGCACATTGCTGATCAGTTCGGTCGGCATTGTGCTGTACAGTTCCACCGCGCTGCTGCCGCTGTTTCTGCAAACGCTGCTGGGTTATCCGGCGCTGCAAAGCGGCCTGGCCGTCAGCCCGCGCGGGTTCGGTTCGATTATTTCGATGCTGGTGGTCGGGCGGCTGATTGGCAAAGTGGACAGCCGGTTTCTGATTATGTTCGGCTTTGGCGTGCTGGCGTGGTCAATATGGATGCTGGGCGGTCTGAACCTGGAGATTGCCACGCGCAACGTGGTCTGGCCCAACATCATCAGCGGATTTGCGCTGGGCTTTATTTTTGTGCCGCTGACGACCACGACCATGGGCACGCTGACGAATGAACAAATGGGCAACGCATCGGGGCTTTACAACCTGATGCGCAACACCGGCGGCAGCGTCGGCATCGCGCTGGTGACGACGCTGCTCGCGCGCGGCGCGCAGACGCATCAGGCGGCGCTGGTGACGCACCTGACGCCTTACGATCCGGCTTTGCAGCAGCGGCTGCACGAACTGCTGGCCACGCTCGGCCATTCAGCGACCGCGATGCAGCAGGCTTACGGGACGATTTACGGCACGCTGGTCAGGCAGGCGATGCTGCTGTCATACACCGATAACTTCCGGCTGCTCGCCATGCTGTGTGTGGTCTGCATTCCGGCGGCGCTGCTCTTCAAGCGCGTGCGCGCAGGCAAGGGCCAGGCGTCAGCGCATTGAAATCAGCAGCATGTTTCTTTCATCCGCGAAGCTACACGAAGGAGACACGAAGCAAAAAACTGTCAGCTCAGTGAGCAGGCAAATGTCCATGAGGTTCAGGGCAATGGCGTTGAATTAAGCCTTGGAGCGCGGGCGGCCCCCCCCCCCCCCGGCGGGCCAAACCGCGAGCGGGGGGCGGGCCCCCCCCCCACGCCGGGGCCCAATTTATTATATAAA
>CAYWDW010000355.1:0-1098 GCA_964457105.1 uncultured Heliobacteriaceae bacterium | reverse complement strand
GGCTGGCAAAGCGCTGAGCGGGCAGGCTGCCCGCGCTCCAAGGCTTGCCCCTTTTTCCTTAATTCAATGCCATTGAGGTTCAGGGGGAAAAGAATAATTCTCTTGCGGCTGATTTTGCTTCGTGCCGCTTCGTGCGGCTGCGTGGAAAAATCGGCGTGCCGACTTTCAGTTCACGCATGAAAACCGTCATCACAATCTCGCGGCAGATGGGCAGCGGCGGGGCATACATCGGGCAGGTGATCGCGCTGCAGCTCGGCCTGAAATATGTTGACCGCGAAGTGCTGCACCTCGCCGCGCAGGAATTCGGGTGCGACACTGAAACCGTTGAAGCGCGCGCTGAACGCATCTCGTCGTTCTGGAGCCGGATCATCAGCGGGCTGACTTTCGGTCCGCCGGACGGGCCTTATACGCCGCCGCCGCTGCGCGATTTTTCTGACCGCGAGCTGTTTGAAAAACAGATTGAGATCGTCAAGAAAATTGCCGACGCACACGATTGCGTCGTCATCGGCTGGCCCGGATTGTATCTGCCGCGCGAGCCGCGCCGGTTTTCAATCTTCTGTCACGCGCCGCCCGGTTTCAGAGCCAGACGGCTGGTCGCGCTCGGTTATGCGCCGAATGTGGATGAGGCGCGGCGGATGATTCAGGAATCGGACGAAATGCGGAAACGTTATCACGCGACGATGTCCGGTCAGGACTGGGCCTGCGCTGAGAATTATCATCTGACGATTGACACGAGCCTGTTGCCGCTTGATGAACTGGCGATGATGATAATTGACCTGCTCCGGCGCAGGCAGATGGTCTGAAGGTCGAAAAAGCACACCGCCCTGACTGCGCCAACCTTCGTCATGGCCTGATTTGATAACCTTCCACTTCTTTTATGAGAGGCCATTGACAATCCTGCTTACCCCGTTTTATAAACGTGTCAGCCGGTATCCCCTATAACTACAATTTGTCTTGATCCGGGAATTCGATCCCGCAACAGACTTACTCAGTCCCGTGTAAGCCTGGATGAGGGAAGGTATACCCCCCGTACCTGTCTGAGTGATTCCCGGCCAGAGGCGAATTATCAAACCAACAACTACTACCGAAAGGATCCGA
>CAYWDW010000354.1:0-6081 GCA_964457105.1 uncultured Heliobacteriaceae bacterium | reverse complement strand
TTCCGTGATTTCCGTCTGTTCCGTCATCTCTCTGCTGCTTAACTTAATCCCCTTGAGCTAAAGCAGGAACTCCGCACGCCGTCAGGAAGCAAACGAAAGATGCGTGATGACTTCGGGGTCAAGGCACAGCGAGCAGTCGCGCCGCAAGGCTTCGTAATGCGTCAGTTCGATTTCAGGCGTCAGGTGGCCGTCTCTGACCGGTTCGTTTCTGAGCAGGTCGGTGCTGAGATATTTTTTGTTGTCGTCGGAAAAAACGGTTGTCACTACGGCCTTGGCGTCCATTTCGTTCTGCGCCATCAGCGCGCCGATGAAGTTGGCCCCGGATGAAATGCCGACGGCGAGGCCGAGCGTGTGAGCCAGTTTCTGCGCCATCAGAATGGCGTCGCCGTCCGGCACGCTGATGACTTTATCAAGTTTGTCGAGTTCGACAATCGCGGGAATGAATTCGTCCGAAACGCCCTGAATGCGGTGATGGCCGACCTTGTGGCCGGTTGACAGGGTCGGTGATTCGAGCGGCTCAAGCGGATGCAGGCGAATCTGCGGGTTCTGTTCGCGCAGGTACTGGCCCGTGCCCATAATCGTGCCGCCCGTGCCGACGCCGGCGACGAAGGCATCAGGCCTGATGTGGTACGCCTGAAGCTGCGCCTGGATTTCCGGGCCGGTAGTGTGCGCGTGGGCTTCGACGTTGGCGGCATTTGAAAACTGGCGCGGCAGAAACACATTGCCCCTCGCGGCGGCGAGTTCTTCGGTCAGACGAATGCTGCCGAGAAAGCCGCCCTGTTCGCGGCTGACGGGAATGATCTCAGCGCCGAAGCTGCGAATCAGCGCGACCCGTTCAGGACTCATCCAGTCGGGCATAAAGATGATGACCGGATGGCCAAGCGCGCGGCCAATGGCGGAAAAGGCAATGCCCGTGTTGCCGCTGGTCGCTTCAGCAATGAGGTCGCCCGGTTTGATGCAGCCTTCCTGATAAGCCTTCTTCAGGATGTGAAAGGCCATGCGATCCTTGATGCTGCCGGTCAGGTTCAGGTGTTCGGCTTTGGCATAGATGACGCGGCGGCGGCCTCTGAATTTGAAATGAACGGCGAGCAGCGGCGTGTTGCCAATCATATTTCTGACCCCGTTGAAGCGTTCGAGGTAATTTTCTGTGGCGGTTTCGATCTGGTTCATGGCGTTGATTGAGGCTCCTCAGATTGAGTATCAGGTGTAGCTGCTGGCGTGGCGACCGGCGCGATTGTACAGGCCCGGTGACGTGAAGGGAAGAAGGCGGGCGGGGCGGGTCTGAGCCGGTCACGGCAATGATAATTCTGTTGACCTGCTGCGCGGGCGCAGCATACACTGCGTGTGCTTTATCAGTTCAATACTGTCAACGGGCTGACCTCACTTCCGGCAACAGCCCTGGTGAAATTCACCGCCTTGTTTTTCGCGTTCACTGGCTGCTGAAAGATCTTCAGCTTGTGCTTCAGGCTGCCCTGGCTGCGCCATCGGCCCGCGACAGTATCACATCACTGGTTCAGGCAGATTTCCTGCCACCCCCCAATCCGACAGACGCGCCAGCAACTTAATCGTCATCACTCCGAGCTGCCTGCTCCGGCAGCGGTCTGGTCCATGGCGCGCCCGGCTGTGGCCAGCTTTAAGGAAGCCCGAAAAATATGTATTCACCTTTTCATTCGTTGTCATTTCGTTCTGCCAGTCACGATCGTCGGCGTCCGTTCACATTATTTCGCGGAGCGTTCTGGCTGCTGTCATTGTTGCTGCTGACAGGCGCAGTGGCGCTGGGCAGCCTGGGCATTCGTCGCGCGGCGGCGGTTGTGCCGGGCGCGGCAGGTCTTCAGCGAATCGAAGCGCTGCGCCATTACTTCCGGCCCGCCACCGCGACCCGCGCCACCCTCGCGCCTGCCGGAACCATCAGCGGCACGGTCTTTCACGATTACAACGCCAACGGCATTCAGGACACGACTGCCACGATCAACAACAACGGCGCAGGCACAACAGCGGTAGCCGTTGACCAGGGAATGATCGGTGTGCAGGTCACGGCTTATGACAGCAGCGGCGCAGCAGCCGGCTCTGCGGTCACTGATGCCGCCGGGCATTATTCGATCTCAGTCAGCGGCAGCGGCCCGTACCGGGTCGAGTTCACCGCCATCCCGGCTGATTACGCGCCGGGACCCGTTGCGTCAATAGCCGGCGGTTCAGGAACCACCGTGCAGTTTGTGGCGGGCGCGAACGCCGCGAATGTCAACCTGGGACTGGTCTGCGCTTCGCAGTTCTGCGCTGACAATCCGGTGATTATGACCAGTTGTTATGTGGCCGGTGATGCCGTGACGGGCACGTCAGCGAATGATCCGGTCATTGTCGGGTTCCCTTACAACTCGGTCGGAGGCAGTCCGGGGCCGCCGATTCATCCGGTCACCAGCAAGCAGGTCGGGCCGGTCTTTGGTCTTGCGTGGCAGCGGTCATCGGGCAGCCTGTTTGCCGCCGCGTTTATGAAGCGGCATTCAGGCTTCGGGCCGGGCGGCACGGGCGCGATTTACCGCGTGACCGGTGTCACGGGCGCATCGCCGCAGGTCAGCCTCTTTCTCAACCTCAACACGCTGCTCGGCGCAGGCACCGCAGGCGCAGACCCGCATCCGTCGGGCACAGATTTTTATCGTGACCCGGCATCGTTTGATGCCGTCGGCAAGGTGGCGCTCGGCGGTCTGAAACTGTCCGAAGACGAGCAGACGCTTTACACGGTCAACCTGGCTTCGCGCGAACTGTACCGGATTCCCATCGGCAATCCGCCAACCGCGCCTGCCAGTGCCGCCGACATCACGAGGGTTCCGGTGCCGACCACGCTCGCCTGCACGAGCGCCAGCGACGTGCGGCCCTTCGGCCTGGGCGTCCATCGCGGGCAGGTTTATGTCGGCACAGTCTGCACGGCGCAGACCTCGCAGAATGCCAGCGAACTGAAGGCCGCGATTTACGTTTTCAATCCGACGACGAACACGTTTGCGCCTGCGCCGGTGCTGCAATTCGCGCTCAATTATCCGCGCGGGCTGGCCGACGTGCCGCGCAACAATCCGGCTCAGTGGCGGCCCTGGATCGGCACCTTTGCCGGTAATTTCGGTTCTGCCGGGTGTCCTGCTCCGGGGCAGGGCAACGTATGTCTGCCGGTGTATGCGCAGCCGATGCTGACCGACATCGCCTTTGATCGTGACTTTATGGTGCTCGCCGTGCGGGATCGTTACGGCGATCAGACGGGGCGGTTTTTCGGCGGGGATAATCCGAATGACGGCCACGTGTATGCCAGCATCAGCGCGAGCGACCTGCTGCGCGCGGCTCCGGCTGGCGGCGGGACGTGGACGATTGAAAACAACGGTGCGGCAGGCAGCGTGACCACTGCCGGAGCGGGCAACGCCCAGGGGCCGGGCAACGGTGAATATTACTTTCAGGACAACCTGCCCGGCGTCCACGATGAACTGACGATGGGCAGCGTCGTGCAGGTGCCCGGCTTCCCGGACGTGGTCAGCACCATTTACGATCCGCTGGGCGCTTCGTCAGAAGGCGGCGTCGCGTGGTTCAGCAATGCTGATGGCACGGTAAAGAAAACCTACCGGATTTATGACGCCAGCGCTTCATTCGGCAAGGCGAACGGCCTGGGCGGCATGGCTGTACTGTGCGACCCCGCGCCGCTTGAAATCGGTAATCGCGTCTGGCTCGATCAGAATTCCAACGGCATTCAGGACGCGGGCGAGCCGGGACTGGCCGGCATCCAGGTGCGGCTCTTTGATCTGGCTGGCAATGAGATCGGTTCGACGCTGACCGATGCAGCCGGCCATTATTACTTCAACAATGCCAACGTGACGGGCGGCCTGCAGCCGAACACGCGGTACCGCATCCTGATTGATAAATCGCAACCGGCCCTGGTCGGCACGGTGCTGACCGCGGCGCTCGTCGGCGCGAACAGAGCCATTGATTCAGACGCGCTGATGTCGGGCCAGTTCGCCGTGATTGATCTGGGCACGGGTGCCGCAGGCGCGAGCGATCACACCTTCGATTTCGGTTTCGGGCCGCAGGCTGATCTGGCCATCACGAACACCGATCACCGGACGACTTATGCGCCGGGCGGCAAGCAGACTTACACGATTGTCGTCAGCAACAACGGGCCGGGCGATGTCACAAACGCCACCGTCAGTGTCCCGCTGCCGGCGGCCATTATGAGCGCGACGTGGACATGCGCGATCACCGCGCCGGGCAGCGGTGCAGTCGTCAATGCGTGCGGCGCAGCGAGCGGCAGCGGCAATATCAGCACGACCGTCACGCTGCGCGATGGCGCCGCGGCGACCTTCACGCTGATGGTCATGATTGATCCGGGCGCATCCGGGCAGCTCGTGATTCCGGCCACTGTGACCGCGCCGCCCGACATCGTGGAAACAAATCTCAATAACAACTCGGCCACCGACATTGATACGCCATTGCCAGAAATTGATCTGGCCATTACGAAGACCGATAACCGGACCACTTACCTGCCGGGCGGCTCGCTGACTTACACGATTGTCGTGACCAACAACGGGCCGAGCGACGTAACCAATGCAACTGTGGCCGACACAATTCCTGCGGCACTGACCAATGTTGCCTGGACGTGCGCGATTACGACGCCGGGCAGCGGCGTGGTCGTCAATGCGTGCGGCGCAGCAGGCGGCAGCGGCAATATCAACACGACCGTCACGCTGCGCAACGGCGCGGCGGCGACCTTCACAATCAATGCCAGCGTTTCATCGGGGGCATCAGGCAATCTGGTCAATACAGCAACTGTGGCCGCACCGCCCGGAGTGCTGGAAACAAATTCCGGCAACAATTCAGCGACCGATACTGACACGGCTTCACCGCAGGCTGATCTGGCGATTACGAAAACCGATAATCAGACCACTTACCTGCCGGGCGGCTCGCTGACTTACACGATTGTCGTCAGCAACAACGGGCCGAGCGACGTAACCAATGCAACTGTAGCCGACACAATTCCTGCGGCATTGACCAATGTTGCCTGGACGTGCGCGATTACGACGCCGGGCAGCGGCGTGGTCGTCAATGCCTGTGGTGCAGCGAGCGGCAGCGGCAATATCAACACCACCGTCACGCTGCGCAACGGCGCGGCAGCGACCTTCACCGTGACGGCAAGTATTCCTTCCGGCGCATCGGGCAACCTGGTCAATACAGCCACCGTCAGCGCGCCGCCGGGAGTTCTGGACACAAATCTCAACAACAACACGGCAACTGATACCGACACGGCCTCGCCGCAGGCTGATCTGAGCATTACGAAATCTGACGGGCAGATCAATTACACGCCGGGCGATCAGTTGATTTATCGCATTACCGTGACCAACAACGGGCCGAGCGATGTGACCGGAGCCGCCGTCACTGACAACCTGCCTCAGGGATTGTCTGCGGCGACGTGGACGTGCGCGATCACGACGGCAGGCAATGGCTCAGTGACCAATGCGTGCGGTGCGGTCAGCGGCAACGGCAGCATCAATACGACGGTCACGCTGCGCACCGGCGCTTCGGCCCTGTTCACGCTGCGGGTCAGAGTGTCTGACACGGCGAAGAGCGCGATTACCAACATTGCCACGGTGAGCGCGCCGCCCGGAGTGACCGAAACAAATGTCACCAACAACAGAGCCATTGACACCGACGGCCCCATTGCTTCGCCCATTGGCGGCGGCAGCGATGACCCCGGCGATGGCGGATCGGTGCTGATCTATCCGTTTTATTCATCAAGCGCGTCCAATCCGGGCGCTGAAAACACCAGGCTGAATCTGACCAACACCAGTTCCGAACGGATTGCCTGCGTGCATCTGTTCTTCGTTGATGGCAGCAACTGCTCGGTGTCTGATTCGTTTATCTGTCTGACGCCGAATCAGACTGTCGCGCTGAATGCTTCGGATGTGGATCCGGGGGTGACGGGTTATCTGATTGCCGTCGCCGTTGACTGCCTGACCGGGTGCCCGGTGAATTTCAATCACCTGATCGGAGATGAATACGTCAAACTGAGTTCAGGTCATGCCGCCAATCTCCCGGCTCAGATGGTTCAGGCCCTGA
>CAYWDW010000353.1:2556-6084 GCA_964457105.1 uncultured Heliobacteriaceae bacterium | reverse complement strand
CGCTGCGATTATTCTTCAACGTGCAGTTCATTGATCAGGCGGTGCAGGTACTGCCGGCTGATCTTGAGGCGCTGCGCGGCTTCTGAGCGCGAGCTTTTGCATTCGCGCAAAGCCTGCTGCACCAGCCGCCGCTTGAAATTGATGATCGCGGTTTCAAATGAACCGCCGGGCGCGAGCGCCGCTTCCGCGAGTGAACCGGTGTCACGATCATCGCCGGGCGCTCCGGCATTCACGACCGTCGCCGCTTCATCCGGGCGCGGGACTGATCCGGCAATGATTTTTTCGGGCAGCACGCCTTCGTCCAGCACCGGCTGACTGCTGATGACGACGGCGCGTTCGATGACGTTTTCAAGTTCGCGGATGTTACCCGGCCAGTGATAAGCCACCAGGTAACTGACGAATGATTCAGTAAAAGCGGGCGTCTGTCGGCTGTGTTTGGCGGCGGCCTTGCGGGCAAAATGCGCCGCGAGCATCGGAATGTCATCCGCGCGTTCGCGCAGCGGCGGCAGTTCGAGGTTGACGATGTTGAGGCGATAAAACAGGTCGGCGCGAAACGTGCCTTCCTCGACCATCTTTTCCAGATTGCGATTGGTGGCGGCAATGATGCGAATGTCAACGCTGAGCTGTTCCCTGCCGCCGATGCGCTCAAACTGACGCTCCTGCAGCACGCGCAGCAGCTTGACCTGCATCGCCGGCGTCAGCTCTCCGATTTCATCCAGAAACAGCGTGCCGCCGTCAGCGAGTTCAAAGCGGCCCTGCCGCCGGGTCGCGGCTCCGGTGAAAGCGCCCTTTTCGTGACCGAAGAGTTCCGATTCGATCAGGGTTTCGGGCAGCGCGGCGATGGCGCAGGCGATGAATGGTTTTTCGACGCGGGGACTGGCGCGGTGAATGGCGCGGGCAAGCACTTCCTTGCCGGTGCCCGATTCGCCCGTAATCAGCACAGTCGCGTTCGTGTCAGCGACGGCTTTGGCCTGCTCGAAGATGCGCCGCAGACGCGGGCTTTCACCGACGATCTCCTGCCAGCCGGTGGCGCGTTTGAGTTCGCTGCGCAGCGTGGTGTTTTCTCTTTCGAGATAAAAATGCTGCGCGGCCTGGCGCACGATGATGCCGACTTCATCAACATCGAAGGGTTTCGGAAACAGGCCGTAAGCGCCGCGCCGCACGACTTCCAGCGCGGTGCGGCGGTCTTCGCTGCCCGTGATGACGATGACCGGAATCTGCGGCGCATGCTTGCGCGCGGCTTCAAGCACCGACAGCCCGCCGCTGATGTCAGACAGCACCGGCGGCAGATGCAGGTCGCTCAGGACTACGGCCACCTCCTCGCGTTCGATCTGCTGCAGGGCCTGCGTGCTGGAAGCCGCTTCGAGCACGCGGTAATCATCTTCGAGCGCCCAGAAAAGCTGTTTGCGCACCGCGTCGTGATCGTCAACGATCAGGATCGTTTGTTTGCCAGAATCGGACATAAGCAGAACTCAGAAAGCACAGGTCGGACGTGTGGCTCAGTCATCGCCCGGATCGTCATTCAACCGTGATTCAACCGTAATTCAACCGTGATCCGGCATTGATGCCGAAGATGCCAGCCCGCCAGCGCGCCACGTGGTCCGTGGCCTCAGCGCATTTTATTGGCGGCGGCCTCTTCAACTTTGGCCGTGATGGCTGGCACGAAGGCGCTGTCTGCGCGCCCGTCATTGCCGCCCTGGCCGCTTTCGCGCCCTTCGCTGCGGGCGTCAAGGGGCAGGATGACGCGAAACTCAGTCCCGGCCTCAATCCGGCTGGAGACTTCGATTTTGCCGCCGTGCTGTTCGATGATGTCGCGGCACGAATACAGCCCCAGGCCGATGCCCTTGCGTTTGGTCGTGGCAAATGGGCGAAACAGGCGGTCGCGGATGAATTCCTCGCTCATGCCCTTGCCGGTGTCAGCAACGGTAATCACTGCGGCATCATTTTCAACGCGCGTGGACACAGTCAGACTGCCGCCGTCGGGCATGGCCTCAAGCGCATTGATCATCAGGTTTTCAATCACGCGCTCAATGGCTCTGGCGTCAATGCTCGCATTCAGGCGCGGCAGGAGCGTCGCCCTGATTTCATAACGGGGATCGGCATTGCCGCCAATGCGCTTGAGCAGTCGGTCCACAATCGCGCTCAGATCAGCCGCCTGACGGACGTTCGATTGTGCCAGCGGATCAGACAATCTGGCAACCAGCCCCTGCAGATCGTTGACCGAATTTGAGAGCGTCCGCATCGCGTCTTCACGAAACCCCTCGCGGTCAAACTTCCGTTCCATATTCTGGACGAGCAGCGACAGCGAAAAGATCGAGTTTTTCAGGTCGTGCGTCAGCACCGCCGACAACCGGGCGAAGGACTCAAACTGTTTCTGTTCGCTTTCGCGGGCGATCATGTCGCGCAGCCGCCCGGCCATGCGGTTGAAGGATTCGGCCAGCAGTTTCGTCTCATCGCTGGTTCTGACCTTGATGCGGTAATCAAGCTGACCTGCCGTGATGGCGCGCGCGCCACGCGTGACGCGCCGGATTGAATCGGTGATGCCGCTGATCAGGTAATAAAGCAGCAGTGTCAGCACAATCGCCAGCACAAAGGTCAGCAGGTACATCGTGAACCCGGCGAATTCCAGATCCTTCACGGCATTCGAATGATCTTCGAGCATGAGGAGCGACAGCTTCGGGGTTCTGAGCGCGTCCTTGTCGCTGGCCGGGTGCGTTCCGGCGCGCACCAGCCAGTTGCTGCCCCAGACCGGAAAGATGTCGCTGTCACCCGTGTTTTTGCCGATGTTCTGGAGCGCCGCCGCAAATGGCGCGGCAAAATCCGGAAAGGCGTCCTGATATTTGCGGCCCTGTTTTTTCGCATCGGCGGCATAAAGCACAAGGCCACCGCTATCCAGGATAATCGCGGCGCGTTCCATCTCCGCGAGGCGATTGCCCTGGCCCCAGTTCGGCGGCCCGGCAGCATCCATCAGCAATTGATGAATCCGCAGTTTGGCCATCAGCGCGCCTGCGGCCTGGCCGCTGTCAGCCTGGCGCAGCGGCAGACCCAGGCGAATGTAAGCGCCGTCAGCGCCGTGTTCGACTTCGGAAACAAAGGGCTGATCGGTGGCCGCCAGTTTCAGCGCCGCGTCATAAAACTTCGCTTCGTCCGCCGCCAGTCCGCTTTCAGTCACCCAGGCGCGCGGCGCATCCTGATTGCTGCCGCTGTCAACTCTGAACAGTGGCCGCCCGGAGCGACTGACCCCGATCAGCGCCACATAATATTGCCGGTTGGCCAGCAGAAACGCGCCCAGATCAGTGCGCAACTGCGCATCCGGCGGGCCTTCGCTCCCTTCGGCCAGCGCGTGCGCATACGCTTTCATCGGCGCCGTCTCAGTCAGCCGCGACAGTTCCTGACAGCGGGCGCGCAGCGTCCGATCAACATTGCGGGCAATCCCCCTGGCGCGTTCATCAAGGCTTGCGCGCAGCGACACCGTCACGCTGCCGACAGCCGTGCTGCTCCAGCGCGCCGTCACCAGAAACATCGGCA
>CAYWDW010000353.1:0-2546 GCA_964457105.1 uncultured Heliobacteriaceae bacterium | reverse complement strand
AGCGCCGCCGCAATTCGTGATGCGGCGCGGAACGTGCGCCATCTGATTGTCCAGCCAGAAACATCGGCAGAATCGCAAACACAAAAACAATGATGACGAGCTTTGCGCGAATAGCCATAAAACAATCTGCCGGAACCATCTTTTTCTCAGCACCCGGCCAGCAGCGGCGCGGCGGTCAGACCTTTGTGGGGCAGCGATCAGGTCAGAAAAAGATGAAGTGATTTGGCGTAAGGAACGTGATGACTCAGACTGAACTCATTCTGACAGGCAGCAGGCCGGACATTCGGACTGCTCCTGCTGTCAGCCCACCTCGTTATTTGCTGAGATGATGTGTCACAATCCGGGCGGCATGCTACACCGCTGTTGTGAAGAGTGTCAAAGATGTGAACGGCCCGCTTTTTTGCATTATTTTCAGTGATTGACGTCAGCCGCGCCGGGTTACGATAATCTGCCGTCTACAGTGTGCCCCTGACGCCGAAACGCTGCTGGCCGCAGCCTGGAACTGATCACTCGCTCCACAGGAAATATGATGAAACACCTGGCCCTGCTGACTGTCGCGCTGTGCGGCGCATGGTTCGTCCTGCTGACGGCGCTGCCGCAATCAGCCTTCAGCCTCGCTGAAAACCGGATCAGCGTGCAGTCAAAAAACTTTTTTCTGGTCGGCAATGCCAGCGAAAAGGATATTCGCCAGGTGGCCGTCAGGCTGGAGCAGTTCCGCGAAGTGTTTGGCCGTCTGTTCAATCGCGCCCGGCTCAATGCGCCCTCACCGATTCACGTCATCGTCTTCAAAAGCCGGGCTGATTACCGGCCCTTTATGCCGGTTTATCGCGGCGGGGTGTCTGAAGTCGGCGGTTATTACCAGCCCGGCGCAGATGTCAGTTACATCACGCTGACCTCGGAATTTTCTGCCGCCAGTCCCTACTCGATCATCTTTCACGAATACGTTCACGCCATCACCCGCGACAACCTCGGCCCGCTGCCGGCCTGGTTCAATGAAGGCCTCGCGGAGTATTACAGCACCTTTGAAATGTCGGGCGGCGATCAGCAGGTGCGGCTCGGCAAGCCAATCGCCCCTCACGTTTATCTGCTGCGGGACAAAAAATTCATGCCGCTGGCACAGCTCTTTGCCGTTGACCACGCCTCGGCGGAATACAACGAGAACGACCGCAAAGGCCTGTTCTATGCTGAATCGTGGGCGCTGGTGCATTACCTGATGCTCGGCAATAAAGGCGCGCGGTATCCGCAACTGCTTCAGTTCCTGCAACTGCTCGACACGGGCGCGGCTGTCGGCGAGTGCTTTCAGAAAGCCTTTCAGACCGATTACGCCACGCTCGAAAAGGAGCTGCGCGATTACATCAGCCGCGACTCTTATCCGGTGACTTCCTACACCTTCGATCAGAAGCTGCGCTTTGACGCGACGCTGTCGAGCGCGCCAGTCACCGAAGCCGAATGGCAGTATCACCTCGGCGACCTGCTCCGGCATTCAGGCCGCGCCGAATGCGAACAGTACCTCGAACGCGCCCTGCAGCTTGATCCGAACCTGACCGCCGCGCACGCCGCCCTCGGGATGCGGCGTCTGCAGCAGGGCAAATTTGATGAAGCCAAAGAGCATTTGCAGCGCGCGCTGACGACGGCGTCAAATGCGCCGGAAAAACCAGCGAATTATCTGGCGCATTACTATTACGCCTTCACGCTCAGCCGCGAAGGCGCCGACAACAACGTGATTCGCGGGTACACGCCCGCCCAGGCCCGGCTGATGCGGGCTGAACTGAATAAGGCCATCGCGCTCAATCCGGACTTTGCCGAGTCGTATCACCTGCTCGCCTTCGTCAACTTCATCACTGGTGAACAGCTTGAGGAATCGGTGGCGCTGCTCAAACGCGCCATCGCGCTGGCGCCGTCGCGGCAGGATTATCAGTTGCAACTGGCCAGTCTGTGGCTGCGCCTGAACAAACTCGCTGAAGCGCAGCAACTGCTCTCCGCAACCGTGCGCACGGCTGCCGATCCGCAATTGCGCGAGCAGGCGCAGACACTGCTTGAATCGGTTGAGCGGCAGATCAAATTTCAGGCTGAGCATGACGCGCAGGTCCGCACGCAAGGCGCGGCGACCGGCCCGGATGAATCAGCCGACAAGGCGGCGTCATCGCGTCTGATCGGAGCCTTGTCACGCCCGACGCTGCGCCGCCGCACGGAAGGTGATCGCTTGCAGGGCCAGCTTGTGCGCATTGATTGCCACGATGGCGGGATCGTGCTGTCGGTCAAAACCCCTGAGCGACTTTATCGCTTTCAGGCCGCCAGTCTCGAACGCATCAGTTTCGTCAGCCATTCGCCGGAAGTCAGTTCACAACTCGACTGCGCGGAACTCAAAAAACCACTGCCGGTCATCATCATTTACCGGGCCTCGACCGACGCGAAGTCACAGTCTGACGGCGAGCCGCTGTCAGTTGAGTTCACCAGACCTGAATGAACTGACCTTTAATGACTGACTCATTGTCGGGAGCGCGGACAGCCTGTCCGCCTGACTCACACAACGGCTGATTGCAAGG
>CAYWDW010000352.1:0-6096 GCA_964457105.1 uncultured Heliobacteriaceae bacterium | reverse complement strand
CATCTTCGCCATCACTTCGGCAATCGCGACGAGTTTCGCGGCGCCAAGCGCGTTGTCGCCCGCGCCCGCATAGATCGTGCCGTCCTGATCTATGCCGTAAGCGTCATAGTGCGCGGTGTAAACGACAGCCTCGCTTTTCAGCTTCGGGTCCGCGCCTTCAAGCACGCCGATGACGTTGCTGCTGGTGACTGTTTCGCGTTTGATCTGCGCTGAAATTGAAGCCGACAGATGCAGGTCCCGCGAAACAAATTCGCCTGATTCGGCCTGCCTGCCGAGTTGCTCAAGCGTCAGATTCTGACCGGCGGGAATCTGACCTGCGGCGCCAGCGCCGATCAGTACAATCGGAGGAATTTTGAACGGCATCCCCGGCGCATCGGCCAGGCTGACGCGACGACGCGAAAGATAGGCCGCCGCCAGCGAAAAGGGCTGCGTTTCGCGGCCTGCATAAATTACGACAAAACCCGTCGCGCCCTTTGAAATCAGGCGTCCGAAGACGGCCTGCTGCCCGGCGGCCTTGCCCCACGCTGCCGGATCAACGCCCTTCGGCCTGCCGCTCAGGACGACCGCAATCTTTCCTTTGACATCAACTCCGGCCAGGTCGTCGCGTTTCAATTCATCCGAGACCACGCCGTAACCGACAAAGACCAGGTTGCCCTGTGCTTCAACCGACTGCGCAGGCAGCGGCGGCGCCAGCACGAAATCCTGCTTGAATTTGAAAGTCGTGTCACCGGCCCTGAATGAAGATTCCGGCAACACCGTTTCGACTTTGAATTCGGCAGGCTGCAACCAGCCATTCGGCGCGCCAGGCCTGAGTCCGGCTTTGGCGAATCTGTCGGCCAGGTACTGCGCCGCCCGGTCGGCACCGGGCTGCCCTGTCCCTCGGCCTTCCATTTCTTTCGCGGTCAGCGCGCCAGTGACTTCGCGCAGCGTTTTGATCTGCAAGCGCGCCGTCGCCTGCCGCTCAGCCGCCGTGAGCGTTGCGCCGGATGACCTGACCGCCCCCTGCTGCGCCACGACAGCCACTGACAGCAGCAGCAGCCAGACAATTGTTCCGCGCATTTCTCTGCCTGTAAGCTTCAACATAATTTTGATGATGGACCTTTCAGCATCTGACCAGCGCTTTCACCAGCATAGTCAGATAAGGGATGCACAGATCGTAATTGAGCGTGTAGTAGTTCAGTCCGATTTTGAGATTGCGGTAATACTCAGCCAGATGCTCCTTGTCATACTGCTCCGACGGAATCTGCCACGCGGGCCGCCCCAGATACTTTGCCAGAAACCACTTTTCCAGCAGCCGCGCTGCGCGCCCGTTGCCATCCTGATTGGGAGACCGGTGCAGTACCGCGCGCGTGAGCAAGCGGTGGATTCGGCAGGCAACCGCTTGCTTACGCGCGCGGTACTCCACCGGTCTCGCACGGTCTGATTTAGCGGGCCAGCTCCATCACGCGAATGTTTCTGAACCGCGCCCGGCTGTTGTCGCCCCACGCGCCTTCGCCGCCGTGCACCTGCAAACCGATGTAACCTTCGCGCGGATAACGGTCGCGGGTGTCCTTGAAATCGGTCATCTTCACGCCGTTGAGCCACGCCTGCACGTGCGCGGGCTGACCGGCGATGCGGGCGCGCAGCTTGTTCCAGCCGTTTTTATTGAAGACCTTGTCCCAGTTTTTATTCTGCTGAATAAAATCGCCTTCAGTCGGAGCGTAGAGGCTGCCGACCAAACCGCCCTGGCGATAATCAATCGTGATCTGATAACCCATGCCGTCATCGCGCGTGCGCAGAAAGAGGCCCGTATCAACCGGGAAGTCGGCTTTGAATTCCAGTTCGATTTCAAAGTCTGAATACTTCTTGTCAGTACCGAGCAGTCCGCCCTTGTGGTCTTTTTCCTGATTGGCCGTGAGCGCACCGTTTTCGACCGCCCAGACGCCGCCATTGCCGCCGTGCACGGCCATCAGCCGCCAGCCGGTCAGCGTTTTGCCATCGAAAATTTTCTGCCATCCGTCTTTGGCAAAACCAGGTGAAGCGATCAGCAGTAAAATTGAAAGCAGAGAAATAAGGGTTAGTCTCATTGATTGTCTCCCGTGACTGATTCCTGACGCCTGACAACTGATCCCTGTTTTATGCAGATCAGGATTCAGGGTTCAGGCATCAGGAACCAGTTATTCTGTTGGTTGAAAACAAACGCCGCATTTACCGGCGGGTGGTCTCTTTGACTTTGCCCGGCCCCCACAGGGCGCGTCCGGGTTTGGCATTTGTCTGCTCGCCGTCTTTGAGCGCCTGCACGCCGTTGACGAAAACGTGTCTGACGCCAACTGAGTATTGATGCGGTTTCTCGAACGTCGCCTTGTCGGCAATCGTCTGCGGATCGAAGACCACCACATCGGCAAACATCCCTGCTTTCAGAAAGCCGCGATGATCGAGGCCGAGGTTGGTGGCGGGCAGACCGCTCATTCGGCGCACGCCTTCGCTGAGCGACATGACTTTTTCATCGCGGACGTATTTGCCCAGAAAGCGCGCAAAGTTGCCGTAAGCGCGCGGGTGTGTCGAGGATTTCAGAAAGACGCCTTCAGCCGCCATCGAAGCCGCGTCCGAACCGAGCGAAACCCAGGGCTGCCGAAACTGCTTTCTGATGTTCTCTTCGCTCATCATGAAATAGACCGTGCCGATGCGCGAACGATCTTCGAGAATCAGATCCATAATCGTTTCGACCGGATCGCTGCCGCGCAGCTTCGCCACTTCAGCGAGCGTTTTGCCGGTGTACTGCTTCAGCGCCTCTGATCTGAACCCAACCAGCAGAATGCGGTCAGGCGAACCGGCGAGAATGTACATGTTCTCCCAGTCTTTAGCCGGACTGCTGATCGCTGCGGCAATCTGTTTGCGCGTGGCCTGATCCTGCAGCCGCTTGAACAGGGCTTCGTAACCGCCATCGAGTACCCAGGGCGGCATCGTCGAGGTCAGGCCGGTCGCGCCTGCCGGATAGGTGTACATATCGGCAGTGATCTTCAGGCCCTGACGGCGGGCTTCGTTGATGCGCTGAATCACAGCGTCCATCTTCGGCCAGTTCTCCTGACCCGAAGCCTTGAGGTGATAAATCTCGGCGGGAATGCGGGCTTCGCGGGCGATGCGCAGCAGTTCATCCACGGCTTCGAGCAGTTGATTGGCTTCGCTGCGAATGTGCGAGATGTATTTGCCCTGATACTTCGCCGCGACCTTGCACATCTCGATCAGTTCTTCAGTCGAAGCGAAAAACGCGGGCGCATAGATCAGCGATGAACCGATGCCGAGCGCGCCGGCTTCCATTTCGCGGCGGACGAGTTCGCGCATCTGTTCGAGTTCAGCAGGCGTGGCCTGGCGATTCTCCCAGCCGATGACGTGTTCACGAATCGTGGTTGCGCCGATGTATGAAGCGATGTTCTGCGAGATGCCGCGCCGTTCCATCCACGTCAGATATTCCGCGAGCGTCGTCCATTCAATCGGGTATTTCACGTCGCCTTCGTCATCGAGCCGCCGCTTTTTCATCTCGTCGCTGAGCGGCCCCATCGAAGAGCCTTCGCCAAAAATCTGCGTCGTCACGCCCTGTCTGAGTTCACCGAGCGAACGCCCGTCAACGATCATCGAAGCCCACGAATGCGAAAGCATATTGATGAAACCCGGCGCCACAGCCAGCCCGGTTGCGTCAATCACATTTTGCGCTTTCGCCTTGCTGAGGTTGCCAATCGCGGCGATGCGGTCGCCTCGGATGCCGACATCGGCGCGGCGCGGCGGCCCGCCGGTGCCGTCATAAACCGTGCCGCCTTTGATGATGACATCAAAGGTCTGCTGATTCTGCGCAAGCGTCATCAACGACAGGCTGAGCAGAACCGCTGTCAGTATGAAGTAATTGAGTCTTTGCATGATTTCACTCCTGGCAAATGCGTTATGGCCATGCCGGATCAGGTCTTCCCAGCCATAACCAGACGATGTAATCCACCAGTGGCGGCTCTGCTCCGATTTCGCGCAGGCGGGCATTGACCTGCCCTCTGTGATACATGCTGTGCATCGCTACCTGAAGCGCCGTTTCACCTTTGGTAGTCGGAGCAGGCAGTCGTCCAAGCCGCTCTTCGAGCATGGCTGACCAGGGCAGAGGCAGCGCCTGGTTGAGTTCCTCATCACTCAGGCTGGCAAGATGCGCGAAAGCCTGGCTGTAATATTCGCGCCCCCAGTTCATCAGCGCCCGCGCATCGCTGAATTCCGGCGGCATCCCGGTCAGCGGTTCTCCTCGCCACACCAGCAGGAATGTGCGCTGCACGATATGCAGATGAGTCAGATAGTCACGCAGCTTTTGATCCTGAGCCGCTTCCGGCGAAGCCTGGACCACCGTCCAGACTGCGGCATCGGCCCATTCCATCTGTCTGAAAAGATCATCGAGTATTTCCTTGTTCAGCATGATTGCCTCCTTCCGCTTACTTTCCGGCAATGCGATAAAGCTTCGACGCCGTGCGCAGGATCAGACTGCCGCGTGCCATGGCCGGAGTCGCCATACACATTTCATCGAGCGAATTTTTGCCGAGCAGTTTGTACTGCGGCCCGGCCTGAATGACAAACGTCTCGCCGTCCTCACTCAGACAAAAAATCTTTCCGTTATAAGCCCAGGGCGATGAAGTGAAGGCGCCCGCAGCCGGATCAATGCGCTGCTTGCCGTAAACTTCTTTGCCCGTGCGCGCGTCGTGGCAGGTGAAAAAACCACGATCATAAAGCGTGTAGTAATGATCGCCGTAAACAAGCGGCGAAGGATTGTACGGCCCGCCCTGGGGCAGATACCACGCGATGAACTGATTGCTCGTCTCGCCAGGTTTGAGCGAAATGTTGCCTGCCGCGCCGGGTCTGATCGCATAGACCGGGCGATGCTGATCGCCAACATAACCCGACGCGATGTAGAGCAGTCCGAATTTTGCAAACGGAGTCGGAATCGCAATCGAAGACATGCCGTTGAATTCCCACAGCGGCTGGCCGTTCAGGTCATAAGACCGCACGACCCTCGTGCCGGAAATAATCAGTTCGGTGCGCTGCGCGTTCTCCCAGATGTAAGGCGTGGCCCAGTTGGTTCCGGTTTCGCGGTCAACGCGCCAGATTTGTTTGCCGGTGACTTTATCGAAGGCGGCGAGGGATGACCGTTCGTCATTGTCGTTGACGATGTAAAGACGATCTTTGTAAACCAGCGGCGAGGCTGCCGTGCCCCAGCCGAAGCGGGTTTTGCGCGCGGCCCATTTCTGCTGCCAGACGGGTTTGCCGTTCAAATCGAAGCAGAACAGTCCGAGGTTGCCGAAATATGCATAGACTCGCGCGCCGTCAGTCACGGGAGTTTCCGAGGCATAACTGTTCTTGAGATGGCGTGATGATGGCGGCGTGCCGCGATGGACTTCACGCTCCCACACAATTTTGCCGGTTTTGAAATCAAGACCGTAAACCATCCAGCGATGTTCGGCAGTTGAGGCCGGACGTTCGCCGCCGAAATACAATCCCTTTTTCGGCTTCTCGCCTTCATCGCCGGTGATTACCGAAGTAACAAAGATGCGGTCGCCCCAGACGATGGGCGATGACCAGCCGGTACCGGGAATGTCAGTTTTCCAGACGACATTTTCGGTCTGGCTCCAGCGGTCGGGCAGCTTCGGGTCTTCAACGCTGCCGAGCGCGCCCGGCCCGCGAAACTGCGGCCAGGAGTCAGATTTTTTCTGAGCAACGGCCAGCGGCGCAGCAGCGAGCGGCAGGGCCAGCGCGCCGGCCAGCAGACACCTTTTCAGCATGCAACACCTCCGGTCAGCGTGACACGTTCAGGATTGATCTGGTTCTGAATGACGGACTCAAACGCAGTGAATCGCCGTGCGTGGCCTGCATCTTACCCGAAACCGCCGGTCACGAGTAATTGCCCCGTAAACTTTTGCGTGAATTTTCAGATCAGGTTGCAATGGCGCACCCGGTCCAGTCCGCTTCAATTCGACTTCGATGTGTGACGGTAATGATTGAGTCCGGCGGGATCGAACAGAAAACTCCGGCAGGCTGTCAGCGCAATGGCATTGAATTAAGCGATGGAAAAGCAGGAAGAGAGAATACGGAACAAAC
>CAYWDW010000351.1:0-6099 GCA_964457105.1 uncultured Heliobacteriaceae bacterium | reverse complement strand
GCGCGCGCGATGTTGCCGCTCGCGCCCGAAGATGCGCTCGAAGCCATCGTGCTGCTGACGCAGGACGCAGACCCTGAGATTCGCCAGGCCGCGCTCAAATCGCTGGACAGCTTTGACCGCGCGCAGATGCGAACCGTCGCGGCGGATAAACAGACGGCGCCTGAGGTCCTGAAAAGGTTGTGTGCCTGGCGCGGCGGTACACGCGAAATTTACGAGGTGCTGGTGCTGAATCTGAATACGCCGGGTGAAGGCGTGGCGGAACTGGCCGGGTGGCAGCGCGACAGTTCACTGCTCGAACTGATTACCGTCAATCAGCAGCGCCTGATCGCACATCCGGCAATTATCGAAGCCATCTTCGCCAACTCATCCCGCTCGCCCGAAGCCGAACGCCGCGCGCGTGAAGTCAAAGTCGAATTTTTTGAAAAGGAACTGGGCGCAAAGCGCGTTGCCGAAGAACGCAAGGCCAGGGCCGCCGCGGTCTCAGCCGCGCTGGGCTTGAAGGGCGCTGCCGATATTGTCGCTGACCTGGTGGACGATGATCTGCCGGTTGAAGAATTGCAGCTTGATGAAAAGCTGTTGCGCGAAGAGTTTCATCTTGAACTGCCGGTCGAGCCTGAAGTTTTCAATCTGCCTTCAGCCGGGCCGGACCTGGTGATGGATGAATTGTGGCTGCCGTCAGATGACCAGGTTGCCGCCGAAGCGCAGCGCATGGCTGAGGCGGCCATCGCAGACGGCGAGGAAGTCAGCACCGAACGCCTGACCACAATGCAGTTCATTGCCCGCCTGAACGTCAAGCAGCGCGTGCAGCTTGCGCTCAAGGGCAACCGCGAAGCGCGCAGCATTCTGATGCGCGATGCCAATAAGATGGTCGTGGTCGGTGTGCTGCACAACCCGCGCATCGTCGAAGCCGAAGTTGAAACCATCGCCAGTATGAAGAGTGTGCCCGAAGAGGCCTTGCGCGTGATTGGCCTGAATCGGGCGTGGGTCCGCAGCTATCCGATCATTCATCATCTCGTCCGTAATCCGCGCACGCCGGTGGCGACCAGCCTGCCGCTGCTCAACCGGCTGTTCCCCAAAGACCTCAAAGGCCTGACGACCAATCGCAACGCGCCTGAAGTGATTCGCAAAACCGCGCAGCGACTGTTGCAGGCACGCGGCGTCGGCCCGTCGTAAAGCCGCACGCAGAATTGACACATTCGCTGGTCAGCCTTAGCATGCCCGCAGCCTGGCGGTTCTTCACGCCTTGTGCAAATGTCCAACCTCAAGCACGGAGTTGTGACAGGCTCCCGGCCAGTCAACTGCATACCACAGGAGGTCTGTATGGAAATTCTCTGGTTTGTTCTTTTCGGTCTGATCGTTGGTGTTCTGGCGAAGCTGATTATGCCTGGCAGAGATCCGGGCGGCATTATCGTCACGGCCATCCTCGGCATTGTCGGGTCACTGCTGGGAACATTCGTTGGTCGCGCGCTGTTTCGCGGCCCGAATTACCGGGCCGGCTGGATTATGTCCATCATCGGGGCCATTGTCGTGCTGGCCATTTACCGCATGATTATCGCGCGGCGCACGACCTGATCAGATTGGCAGACTGTATTGACCCGGACGCAGGCGTAATGTATTTTGATTTTGCGCTGCACCCGTAGCTCAGCTGGATAGAGCGTCAGCCTCCGGAGCTGAAGGTCCCGCGTTCGAATCGCGGCGGGTGTACCAGATTCCTGAACCTGAGGTTCAGCAGAAGGGATGCCAGTTGTGCATCCATTTTTGTTTGTTCATGACGGTGGTCTGAGGGCTGGAGATGACATTCACTTTTGCCCGCCGCACAGCCCCTGCTGTCAGGCGGGTTTCAATACCAATCTTTCACACTTCGATTTAGAATGCCGCGCGTCAATTATCAAACAATCAAACCTGATGGAAGGAGAGTCGTAATGGCAGGAAAGAAGAAGACCGCACAGAGTACAAAGAAGAGTTCAAAACCCGTCGCCGCGAAAGCGGCAAAGAGCAGCGCCACCGCTGCCTCAGCCAGGCAGAAGGTCATGGCGGCAGCGACCGGAGCTTCGTTGTCGAATGATCTGGCGGCAATTCGCCGTCGCCGGTTCAGCGCATAGCAGTTCAATTCAGGCTGAGCAGAGCCATGAACACAAATAAAACAGGGGTGGTTTCCCACCCCTGTTACCAGATCAATTTAGTGCAGGTCAGCGCTCTGTGACAGAGCGTCTGACGCTGTCATCAGTTATTTCTTCTTGGCGGCTTTCTTCGCAGCCTTCTTCGCGGGCTTCGCAGCTTTCTTTGCGGCTTTCTTTGCAGGCATTGTAATAGTCTCCTTTCTCTCTTTTTAGCCCTGAGTACAAGATAGTGTGTTTGCTTTCAACTTGTAGCCAGGTGCAAGTGACATACAATATGTCGTCCTTATAAACTTCTTCGCAGAACGTGTCAAGAAAATTTTAAGTCCGGCATTGCTGCGAGGTTCACTCGCTCAGCTTCATCAGACAGATCAATTTTCACGAAGGAGAATCCATGAACTTCAGAATCGTTTCGCTCCGGTTGTTTCGTCTGAGTGTCATCACTCTGGTCAGCGCCGCTCTGACGACTTCACTGCTGGCACCCGCTGGTGCGTTTTCAATCAGTAATGACGGGCCTGCGCGCGTTTCAACTGCCGCTGCGGCGGCGGCTGAATGGGAAGAAAAATTTCGCGCGATTCCGCGCGCTGAGTTGTTGCGTGAATACATGCAGGTGCTTGCCGCCGAGCCGCATCATCTCGGTTCAGCGGCTGACAAGCGCAACGCTGAATGGATGCGTGACAAACTCCGGTCGTGGGGACTGGAGGCGAAGCTGGAAGAATTTGAAGTTTTATTTCCAACGCCGAAGGAGCGAGTGCTTGAACTGACTGAGCCGGAAAAGTACACGGCAAAACTCAAAGAACCGGTCGTGGCCGAAGATCCTGATTCCGGTGATGCGAATCAGTTGCCGGTCTACAACGTTTATTCGGCTGATGGCGATGTGACAGCGCCGCTCGTGTATGTGAATTACGGCGTGCCTGCCGATTATGAACAACTCGCAAAAATGGGCGTGGAGGTCAAAGGCAAAATCGTCATCGCGCGTTACGGCGCAAGCTGGCGCGGCATCAAGCCGAAGGTGGCGTATGAACACGGCGCGGTCGGCTGCCTGATCTATTCTGATCCGAAGGATGATGGTTATTACCAGGGGCCGGTTTATCCCGAAGGGCCATATCGTCCTGAACAGGGCGCGCAGCGCGGCAGCGTGATGGACATGCCGATTCATCCGGGCGATCCGCTCACGCCCGGCATCGGCGCGGTCAAAGGTGCCCGGCGGCTGGCGCGCGAAGAGGCGAAAACAATTCTGAAAATTCCCGTCATGCCGATTTCATATGGCGATGCGCTGCCGCTGCTCAGGCAGCTCAAAGGTCAGGTCGTGCCTGAAGCGTGGCGCGGCGCGCTGCCGATCACTTATCGCATCGGCGCAGGCGAAACGAAGGTGCATCTGAAACTCAGCTTCGACTGGAAGCAGGTCACGCTTTACAACGTCATCGCGCGCATTGAAGGCAGCGCGTACCCCGATGAATGGGTCATTCGCGGCAATCATCATGACGCGTGGGTTAACGGCGCTGATGATCCGGTCAGCGGAATGAGCGCCGTACTTGAAGAAGCCCGCGCCTTCGGTGAACTGCTCAAACAGGGCTGGCGACCGAAACGCACGATTATCTTCTGCGCGTGGGACGGCGAAGAGCAGGGGCTGCTGGGTTCAACTGAATGGGTCGAGCAGCATGCCGGAGAGTTGACACAGAAGGCTGTGGCTTACATCAATTCTGACAGCACGGGTAAAGGCTTTTTCGGGGTGAGCGGCTCGCACACGCTGGAACATTTCATCAATGATGTTGCGCGGTCGGTCAATGATCCGCGCACAGGCAAATCGCTTTACGACATGCTGCAAACGCGCCGCGCCGTGCGAGCGCGCACTGAAGATGACAAACGCGAAGCGCGTGAGCGCGCTGATCTGCGGATTGGCGCGCTCGGTTCCGGGTCGGATTACACGGCCTTTCTCGATCATCTCGGTATTGCTTCACTCAATCTGGGTTTTGGCGGCGAAGGTGGCGGAGGCGTCTATCATTCAGTTTACGATTCCATCGCGTGGTACACCAGATTCTCTGATTCGACATTCGAGTATGGTCGCACGCTGGTTCAGGCCGCCGGAACTGCCACTATGCGGCTTGCGGATGCACAGCTTCTGCCGTTCGAGTTCACCCGGTTTGCTGAAACGGTCGGTCGTTATGTTGATGAAATCAACGCGCTGCCGAAGCAGGGCGTTGATTTGCTGCCTTTGCAGCAGGCTGCCGAACGATTGCGACAAAGCGCCGATAGTTATGATCGCGCGCTGCGGACGCTGGTGATCTCAGGCAGTCTGAATGCTGAAAGCTCCGGTGAGGTGAAAGAGGTCAACCGGCTGCTTTATCAGTCTGAAAGAAAACTGCTCTCTGAAACGGGACTGCCGCGCCGCGAATGGTTCCGTCATCAGATTTATGCGCCGGGTTTTTACACCGGCTACGGCGTCAAGACGCTGCCCGGCGTGCGCGAAGCGCTTGAGCAGAAAAACTGGAGCGAGGCCAGCGCGCAGGTCGGCGTCATCAGCCGGACGCTTGACGCCATGTCAGCGCAGATTGAAGCGGCAACGAAGAAAATTCAAAACAGCAGATAAATCATTACGACCACGCGAAGGGCGCAGAGAATCAGCGTGTGCGTGCTGATTCGCTATGCCCTTCGTGTCTTTGCGTAATGAACTTACCGAATTGCCCGTAAAGCCCCCGAATTTATTCGTGGGGAGATCAGGGCCATTGTACGAAGCCGCAAAGGCTTCAGCCTGAGAGCGAAGCACAATCCTCAGTGGAGAGTTGACAGTTGATAGTGGATAGTGAAAACAGTTCTTCACTATCCACTATCAACTGTCAACTCTCCACTCAAACCGCGCCGGACGTTGAGAACCAGCAAACAAGCGAGCAGATGAGAGCAGACAAGTACAAGTTGAGACTCAACCGCACCTTCCAGGCGAACTGCGAAAGGACGCTTGATGTCTGCCGCGAGTTGTACAACGCCGCCTTGCAGGAACGCCGCGACGCCTGGGCAATCAATCGCGTCACGGCCAGCTTTGCCACGCAATGCGCGCAGCTTCCTGACCTCAAAGCACTGAGGCCGGAGCTCACAGACGTTCACTCGCAGGTCCTACAGCAGACGTTGCGGAAGTTGCAGCGCGCCTTTGAGAACTTCTTCCGCCGTGTGAAAAATGGCGAGACGCCGGGTTATCCGCGCTTCAAGGGCCGTGACCGCTTCGACTCGTTCTGCTACCCGCAAGGCGGCTTCCGACTTGAAGGCGACAAGCTGCATCTCTCGAAAATCGGCAGTTGCCGCGTGCGCCTCAGTCGTCCCGTCGCAGGCACGATCAGGACCTGCACCATCAAACGCGAAGCGGACGGCTGGTACGTCATCTTCGCCGTTGAGGAAAACCAGTGCCGTTTCCTGCCGAAGACTGGCGACCGCGTGGGCGTTGATGTCGGCCTTGAGAACTTCGCCACGCTTTCGACCGGCGAGGTGATTGAGAATCCGCGACACTTGAAGCACGCCGAACGCCGGTTGAAGACCGCACAGCGCAAGGTGTCGCGCCGCACAAACAAGCGCAGCAACCGTCGCCGCAAGGCTGTTGTGTTGCTCAGGAGGCAACATCAGAAGGTGGCGCGGCAGCGCACAGACTTTCACCACCAGACCGCGCTCAAGCTCATCCGTGAATTTGATTCTATCGCGGTCGAAGACCTGAACATCAAAGGCCTGGTGAAGAATCATCATCTGGCCAAAAGCATCAGTGACGCAGCGTGGAATGCCTTCTTCCAAATCCTGACGAGCAAAGCGGCAGACGCTGGCCGGCAGGTCATGAAGGTGTCGCCGCAGTTTACTTCACAGGACTGTCATGCTTGTGGCGCGAGAGTCCGTAAAACGCTCGCCGCGCGCGAACATCGCTGCCTGGCCTGTGGATTTGTGGCTCATCGTGACCATAACGCGGCGTTGAATATCAAACGGCGGGGCACGCCGTTCGGGGATG
>CAYWDW010000350.1:4209-6103 GCA_964457105.1 uncultured Heliobacteriaceae bacterium | reverse complement strand
CGCCCGGGACAGTACAGGGAGCGGTAGCCACGGGGTGAATGTGCTGGCGCGGCCCCCGGAGGCACCAGGTCGCTACCGCTCCCTGTACTGTCCCGGGCGCACGCACCTGAAGACCGTTGTAAGAACCTCAGCTCTCACGCCTGCACTTTGCGACACAGCCGGTATTGCTCCAGTTGCTGCCGGAAGCGGCCAAGGCTTGCCGCCGCCTGCGCCTCGCTGAGTTCATAACGTGAGGTCAGGTCACGAATGATTTCACCTGGTGATTGCCCCGCCACAAGACCACGCCAGATCAGCAGGGCGGTCTCGTTGAGCTGAAAATACTGCTTTTCGGCAAGGTCAATCAGCACGCCTTCGTGATTGTCGAATTCAGTCAGAATCACGTGTGCGGGAATGGTGTCGGTGGTTGATGTCATCGGGGCTGCTCCGGGTTTGAAAGTTGAGATTGAATCAGCCGGGCCGTGAGGTCAGCCTGTTCGAGCAGGTCTGTGCCGGCTTCCAGCCTGAATGATCGGCATTGCGTGGCGAGCCGTTGCAACAGCCTGATCTGCGCTGCCGCCATCGTCCGATCACGACAGGCCCAGGGACAATGATGCAGCAGTTGCATCATGGCCTGGCTCTGACTGAGCGCGCGCAGTCGCGTTGACTTTTCGCCGGTCAGGTGAGGAAAGAACAAAGCCTGCGGCTGACAGTGGCTGACGAAGCGACCGGGAAAAAGCTGCTGCGGCGTGATGATCCACTTGGGAATTTCGGAATGACTGTGCTGCCGGTTTGACTGTATCAGCGCCGTCAGATGGCAGGCCGCGAGGCTGTCCTGAGTGACATAAAATTCGCGTCGCAGGGGCCAGGCTCTGATGTCGTTTTGGTGCGCGCTCAGCGCCAGTCGGTCATCCGAGAGATACGGCCAGCCCTGCGCGGCGAGCCGCAGCGTCAGCGTCGTTTTGCCGCTGCCTGATGTGCCGATGAAGAGCACGCCCGCGCCGCTTCGCGGTTCACTTACGGCTCCGGCGTGCAATTCAAAAAGATGCGCCCGGCGTAAAGCAGCATGCACCGCGCAGGCGAGGACATTCGACAACTCCTGCGCTGATCGCGCGTGCGCGCGCTGACCCGTCCAGACCGTCACACTGGTTGCGTCGTGGTGGCCGATCACGATCATTGCATCGCCCACCGCAAAATAATCTGTCTGACCGTCGCTCGCATAAGCGCAGTCTTCAGCCGCGCTGACCATCAGGCCCGGCGGAATTTCAGGCGGCCTTTCATCGTCAATGATCGTCAGTGTGCAGTCGGCCTCAATCGGTGGTTGAGTCGCAGGCACGAGGGCGTAATGGCGCAGGTTCAGTTCAAAGAGCCGCAGGGCGCGCGCGTCGCGTGTCCTGACACACAAGCAGCGGCCCGCAACGTGAAAGAATTTCGCCAGCCAGTGTTGCCCTGACCGCAGCCGGACGCTGACAGCCTGTGCGGAATTGATGGTCATCTCAAAGAGCTGACTTTGTTCAGGGACAGTTCGGGTCATCAGGGTCGGTGCAGCCCGAACCGCCGCTGGCTCCAACCTGAAGGAAGAAGAACCTGGTCATTTCGAGCAGGTCGAGCGGGCTTGAAATCTGCGGTTCGACGAATGGCAGTTTCGGTGAGCAGTCAGCCTGTTCATCTGCGCCTGCTGCGGGAGGGCAGGGCATTGGCGGGGAAGTGTGAGGGGTGTGAAGCATTGGGTACTCCTGTTGATATTGCGGAAAAGGCAGCGGCCTGAATGTTGTTTCAGGCGCGCGGCCATTTCCAGGGATTGGGCGATGAGCGGCAGCCGTGAGCCGGGCGTGTCGTTGCTCACTGTCGCAGCGGCGCTGATGAACCTGGCGCAGCGGCGATCACCTGCCACCGCAGCGCCCTGGTTTGTCCGCCG
>CAYWDW010000350.1:0-4199 GCA_964457105.1 uncultured Heliobacteriaceae bacterium | reverse complement strand
GACTCCTGCCGGAAGCAGACGCAGAATTTCTTCGGGTGAACAGCCGGCACAGTTCAGATCAGTGAGCGTGGCGTGGTCCTGCCGGAGTTCAAACGGCACGCCCTGACACCTGGCGATTTCAAGGATCACCGTGCTGAGCGGCTGCTGACGGGCGCGCACGGTCAGCAGTCCCTGGTCGCACCTGACCCGCAACGGCATTTTTTCAGGATCAGCCGGCGCTTTCGTTTCTTCGTCGTCAGTTTCACCTGAATGACCTGCGAGCAGAATCGTCTGTGACCTCGCGCGCGTGCTGGCGTCAGGCGCGGGCGGCGGTTCATTGATGCCTGACAGATAAATGCCCAGATAAATCACGCTGCCGGGTTCCGCGCTGCTGAGCGCGTAATCCACACAGACCTGCGGGGCCAGCGCACGCAGCACGCCTTCGAGCAGCGCGTCTTCAGCTTTCAGCGTGATGGTCTGCCGTTGCAGCAGCGTGCTCACCGTGACCGGCGCCTGCAACTGTTTCGACAACTCAGCCGCCAGTGTTTTCAGCGGCGCTTCACGCGCGGCCACCGTCAGCCGGACCGGCCTGGTCGAAGTCACCGAAAGCTGCCATTCGCTTTTCGCTGCTGCGCCGGGTTGCGACTGGCTCTGCGCCGGGGCCATCAGCATTGTCAGGAGCAACGACGCCACAAACACCTGACAGGCAAAGCGGGCTGAACGGTTTTGTTCATTCATTGCGGCAGCGCCTCGATGGTGGCGATGAACAGGTAATTGCCATCCTGAATGACGCCGAGTTGAAAGCGCACATCAATTGACTGGCCCGGCGCGAGCGGCGTGGCCAGCGTGATCGTGCCTGCCGTGAGCGTTGAATTGATGCCGCCGCCGTTGGGCTGCATGTTGGCCTGTGCGAGCGTCAGGCCATAAGCCGTGCCGTAAACGATGCCCGTTTTGCTGGTCACGGTTTCAGGGCTGACGGTGAACTGATTGCCCGGCGTGTTGATGCCCAGCACGGTGAAGTTGCCGGGCGCGCTGCTGCCTGCCAGGTTCGTGAGGCGAAAGCTCAGTTGCGTGACCGGCTGTCCGGTGTGGTTGGTGATCTTCTGATAAAGCAGCAACTGGCCCAGCGGCGCGAGGCCGGGAATGATGAACTGCGGTTTGGTGCCGCGCGATTTGTTGGGAAAACTTTGCGCCGATTTGGTCGGCTCCATCAGCCCCGCCGAAATCGTGGCGTTGTGACTGGTCGCGCTGGCGCTGTTCTGCGGCCCGACGATGCCGAGCGTGGCGCCGGCGAGCGTGTACGGGCAATCGGTCCCCGGACTGACGCTGTGGCAGGCCGCGTAAGGCGAAACGAGCATGAAATCAGCCTGGTTGTCATTCGTGTCCTGATAATTGCCGCTGACGGTTTTGCGCACGAAGCTGTGATCTGCTGCCGCGTTTGACGGAGCCGCGAGCTTTGCGCCTTCGCCAAAGAAAGCCATTGATGAAACAGTGCTGAAGGCCACCGAATCAAGCTGCGTGGTCAGATCGAGCGGCAGCCCTGAATGCAGGCCAAACCCGCCCGGCGTGTAACCCAGGAAGATGGTCAGATCCGGCGTGGCCAGGCTCGTCAGGCTGTAATCAAAAGCGCTGGCGATCAGCAGATTGCCTTTGGCCGGAATCGAAAACCCGTCAAGCGCCTGGCTGACCTGGCCCGTGCCTGCTGCGTTGGCGATAGTCAGGTACATGCCATTCAATGACACCGCGCTTGTGCCGTGATTATAAAGTTCGACAAACCAGTCTTCAGCGCCGCCGCTGCCTGCGCCCGGCCCCGTCGCGCGAAATTCGCTGATGACAATTGCGGCTGCCGGATTCACCGTCAGCGTCGCCGCGCTGCTCGTCGCCGTGCCGCAGGGATTGGTGAACACGGCGCGATACCTGCGGCCATTCTGCGCTGAAGTTGCGGTGAACGAATAACCGGCGCTGGTTGCGCCTGAAATGTTCGTGAAATTCACGCCGTCCGAACTCTCCTGCCACTGCACGGTCGGCGCAGGCGTGCCACTGGCAGCGGCATTGAAGCTCACGCCCGCGCCGCTCGTCACCGTCTGGCTGGCGGGATTTGTGGTGATGACCGGCGCTGTGTTGACGCTCAGCGTGGCGGCGGCTGAAGTCGCTGAACTGATTGTTGCGCCGCAGGTCGCGGTCACAATCACGTCGTAAGCGCCTGCGTCAGCATTGCTGACCGCAGGAATCGTGTAGCTGCTGCCAGCCGCGCCCGGAATGTTCACGGTATTTTTGCGCCACTGGTAACTCAGCGTTCCGGCTCCGGTCGCCGCGACGCTGAAAGTTACAGGCTGCGCGGCGCAGATAGTCTGATCCATCGGCGGCGTCACAATCAGGGGCGGCCCGGTCGAAAATTCATCGGCCCCGAGGTCCGGCGTTGTGGCGTTGCGCGTGTCACTATCGAAGTCACTGGTCAGCCCTGAAATCGGCGCTGCCGCATCCGCCGCCGGGCTGCACTGCGCGGTGTTGATGTGCAAATTGACTGTCGAGGCGTCGCCGGTCGGATTGATAAAGAGCGGGTCGCCTTCCTTTGAATGCGAGTCCTGGCCGGTGGCTGATTGCAGCGCGGCGAGCGTGGCCTGACCGCTGCCGCCAATGTTTGCGAGGACGCCGCCGTTTCCGGCAGGCCGGTGATACAGGTTGTCATCGCTGGTCAGGCCGCTGGCGCTGTTGAGGACATCAGCATAATGCGTTCCGCCGCTGGTGGCATTGACGCGGGCATTGGCGAAGATGTTGTTGCGAACTTCAACCGGAAAATTTGTCGGACGGGAAAAGGCTGTGGTGTCGGTCAGCGTTGTGCCGGTCGCGGTCCCGCCGATGAAGACGCTGTTGAAGTAGTATTTGTTCCCGGCTGGATTGATGCCCGGCGCGTCACGCAGTCCGGCGATGAACGATGACACCGCCACTGAATTGCCATCGGCATCCAGCCCCAGGCGGATGAAATTGTTTCGGAAAGTCGAACTCACCATGCCGGAATCAATGCCGATGATCGCAAACTGATTGAAGGCTGTCGTCAGACTGTGAATGAAGTTGCGTTCGACCAGCGCGGTGATTGATGGATTCGCGAGGCCAGGGACGATGCCTGTGACGTAACAACTGCTGCTGTTGCAACTCGTGCTGGTCGTCGAAAGCGAATGAATCAGGTTCCCTGAAATCGTGTATGTGCCTGGCGTGCTGCTGTCATTCCTGATGCCGACGACTGAATTTGAACCGGCAGTGCTGAGGTTGCGAATCGTGTTGTTACTGATCGTGGCGAGGCCCGTGCGGAGCAGGATCCCGCGCGTTTCTCCGACGAGGCCGGTGCCATTGGCGATGAGACTGGCAATCGTGTTCGCTGAAATCGTGTGCGTGCCTGAGGCGTTCAGATCAAGGCCGTAAATGTTCGTGACTCCGGTTGTCGTTCCGGCTGTGCCGACGCGCAGGCTGCCGGTCACGGTCGCGCTGCCGATCAGGTTGCCGCTGATTGTGTGATTGCCTGAAGCGGTGAGCTGAATCGCTTTCAGCGTCGGGCCGATGCCGGCGGTGCTGCCAGTCGCGTCAAGGCCGCCAATCGTGTTGTTTGAAATATTCAGGGTCCCGCTGCCTGAGGCATTGATCCCGACGGTCAGCGGATTGCTGCCGGATTGAGCGCCGACGGTGGTGATCGAGCCGGTAGTTGTGCCGCTGCCGATGGTGTTGCCGGAAACTGTGCCGACGTTGACGCTGCCACTCGTCAGGTTGATGCCGCACCAGATGCCGCTGGTCGTCGCGGCGGTGCTGTTGGTGGTCAGCGCAATGCTGGCAATCGTGTTGTCCTGCACGCTGCTCGCGGTGGCGTTGCCGACGGCCAGATCAATGCCGATAAAGCGCGAGGCAACGCCACCGGTCATCGTGTATGTGCCGGTGCCTGCCGCCGACGCAAAGCCAATCGTGTTGTGGCTGATCGTAAAATTATTCCCCGCGCTGCTGTTGATCTGAATTGCCCGGTGAATGTTGCTGCTGGTGTAAGTGCGCGGCGCTTCCTGATAAATGCGGTTGCCGGTGATCGTCCAGTCCGAAGCCGACAGGGCGGTGATGCCGCTTGAAGGCGCAGTGGCGCTGAAAAAGTTGCAGATGTTGTTATTCGCAATCGTGAAGTTGTGGTGCAGCGGGCCACCGGCGATCGTGTAAATGATATTGGCCGGAGCGCCGACGCCGTC
>CAYWDW010000349.1:0-6124 GCA_964457105.1 uncultured Heliobacteriaceae bacterium | reverse complement strand
GGTCATCAGCAATTCATCGGCTTTCCGCATGCATGACGACGTGCCGCTCATCGTGCCGGAAATCAATCCCGATCATTTGTCGCTGATTGAAACGCAGCGGAAAAATCGCGGCTACACGAGCGGTTATCTGATTACCAATCCGAACTGCACGACGATTGGCCTCGTGATGGCGCTCGCGCCGCTGGCACAACGCTTCGGGCTTGAAGCGGTGATGATGACTTCGATGCAGGCCATTTCGGGCGCGGGTTATCCGGGCGTCGCTTCGATGGATATTGTGGACAACGTCATGCCCTTCATCAGCGGCGAAGAAGAGAAGGTTGAAATGGAGCCGCAGAAGATTCTGGGCCGTTTCACAAGCGCGCACATCGAACCCGCGCCATTCAAAGTCAGCGCGCAGTGCAACCGCGTCGCCGTGCAGGACGGCCATCTCGAATCAGTGCGCGTCAAACTTGGCAGGCAGGCGACAGTTGATGATCTGATTGACGCCTTTACTAATTTCACAGGCCTGCCGCAGGAACTGAAACTGCCGACGGCGCCCGCGCGTCCGCTGATCGTGCGCCGGGAGAAAGACCGCCCGCAACCGCGCCTTGACCGTGACGCCGAAAACGGCATGGCCACCGTCATCGGGCGCATCGCAAAAGACACGATCTTCGATTTCAAATTCACGCTCATCAGTCACAATACGATTCGCGGCGCAGCAGGCGCGGCGTTGCTCAATGCCGAACTGCTGGTGGCGAAGGGCCTTTTGTAAGGCAAGCCGGATTCTGACGAATGGCAAAACTGGTCTCAATGCCTCCTGTTGTCATCTCGCAAAGCGTTCTTGCGCCTTTCGGTGAGGCCTGGCAGCGTAACGGCAGCAGTCTCAGTCGCACGCCGCCGCAGTCATCAAGTCAGCTTGGAAACCTTTTTGATGAGGCTGTCGGGCAGGCGCTGGCAACGATGCTTGGTGGGATTTCTGTTGTCAGGCCGAGTAGTAATTCTCTGGTTGCCTCATTGCCGGACTGTGTCGAAGTCGGCCCGGTCAGAATAATTGGCGGCGTGCGCCCGCAAAACTTCGATGTCGGCTATCGCCCTGACGGTGTGCGCTTTGCATTCGACAGCAAAACTCTCAACGACGCCGCAAGTGTGAAGAAGAACTGGCAGAATATGGTCAATGACCTGGCGACAGAGGCGACCACTGTTCACAGCCGATTCCCGCATGCCGTCGTCGCTTTCATGATCATCATTCCCGCGCCCTGCCTCGTTGAGCCTCAACGCTCTGCCATGGCTGAAACCCTTGAGCGATTGGCGCGCCGCGTGAGCGTAGAAGATCCTGACTATATGGCCGAAGCCATGTCTTTGGTGCTGTGGAATCCGAGCGACGGGAGCGTAGATTTGAGTTACCCTGCTTCACCGTCTCCCTTGCGGCTCGAAAGGTTTTCGTCTTATGTTGAGTCCGCCTACGTGAGCCGGTATAAAGGACTCCCGCCGCACGCCGTCGCAGAGTAAACATCGGAGATTCGACACTTGGGCAAACCCGAAATTACTTACCAGAAATTAAGAGGCGGCTACTACACCCCGTCGCCGATAGCCGACTTCCTCGCTCAGTGGGCGATTCAGTCGCCGCGCGCCAGCGTGCTGGAGCCGAGTTGCGGCGACGGAGCGATGCTCGCTGCCGCCGTCAAAGTTTTAGTCGAGCGCGGCGCCAGGAAACAGGCGGCGGCTGAGTTGGTTCATGGAGTTGAGTTTGATGAAGGCGAAAGGCTCAAGGCGTTGACGCGGCTCGAATCGTTTGGCTGCTTACTTCCGCACGCGGCGATTCACTGGGGAGACTTCTTTGCTTATTGTCACGAGCGTCTGAACGGCGAGGGAATGCTACCTTTCAACGGCCAGTTCGAGCCGAAGCGGTTTGACGCGATCATTGGCAACCCGCCTTTCATCCGCTACCAGAACTTTCAGGAGGCACACCGCCAGCCTGCTTTCGAGATCATGCGACGCGCGGGTTTGTCCCCCAATCGTCTCACTAACAGTTGGGTTCCTTTCGTCGTCGCAGCTTCGTTCCTGCTGTCAGAGCGTGGGCGCCTGGCAATGGTCATCCCTGCCGAACTGCTGCAAGTCAATTACGCGGCGGAGCTGCGGCGCTTCCTGAGCGACTACTTTCACTGCATCACGCTCATCACGTTTCGGCGGCTCGTGTTCGCGGGGATCCAGCAGGAAGTCGTCTTGCTGCTGGCCGAGCGCGGAAGCGGCGGCGTCTCCGGTATCAGAACTGTCGAGTTGCAGGAGATGAGTGACCTCGCTCACTACGAACACCGCGACCTCACTGACCGCGAGTTGAAGCCGATGGATCACTCGACTGAGAAGTGGACGCAATATTTCCTCGACAAAAAAGAGATCGGACTGCTGCGCGCGTTGCGAACGCATCAGGATCTGACTGAGGCGCAAAAGGTCATTGATGTAGATGTCGGCATTGTCACCGGGCAGAACGATTTCTTTGTCCTGAGCCAGGCGCGGGCAGAAAGCTTATCGCTCAAACCCTGGACGCGCCGGTTGGTGAGCCGTTCGGGGCACCTGAAAGGCATCATCTTTTCCGATGCCGACTGGCGCGCGAATGCGGAGAATGAGTTGTCGGCTTACCTGCTCGACCTGCCCGATAAACCGGCGGAATTGCTGTCCCAGGCGGCGCAGGCTTACATCGCCTTCGGTGAGGCTGCCGGACTCAACGCCGGTTTCAAATGCCGCACGCGCAAGCGGTGGCACGTCGTGCCTTCGGTCTGGACGCCGGAAGCATTTATGCTCAGGCAGGTTCATGGCTACCCGAAAATAATTCTCAACCAGGCCGGGGCGACTTGCACCGACACTATTCACCGCGTCAGGTTTCGCGGCGAGGCCGACGGCAATTTAGTCACTGCCGCCTTCCTGAACTCGCTGACCTTTGCCTTCTCGGAAGTAACAGGCCGGAGTTACGGCGGGGGGGTGCTGGAGTTGGAGCCGAATGAAGCTGAACGGCTCCCGCTGCCGCTCAGGAACTCAACCTGCCTTGACCTGACAGAAATTCATGGTCTCCTGTTACAGGAGCGCATTGACGATGTGCTTGAGCTGACCGACCGGACTCTGTTGGTCAGCGGGATTGGCCTCAGCGTCAGAGAGGTGAAACTGCTGCGTGGCATCTGGCAGAAATTGAGGAACAGAAGAATAAACAGAAAGCAGGCCGCAAAGAAGACTGTTGCCCTGCAGCCTGATCCGAAGACCTCTCAGTTAATGGCAGGTCACTGATGGATGAGACGGTCGCCGCTGGAAGTCAGGGGAGATGTCTCGTCGTAAGTTATACAAACCATGCTCATAGTCATGAAATTCGGCGGCACTTCAGTCGGAAGCGCCGAACGCATCGCTCAGGCGGCGGAACTGGCGCTCAAAAGTGCGCGCGCAGGGCATCAGGTGGTCGTCGTCACTTCAGCCATGAGCGGCGTCACCAACAAACTGATTGACGCGGCTCAGCGCGCCGTCAAAGGTCACTGGCACAAAACCGTCAGCGATGAGCTGTATGAACCGCATCGCCAGGCCGCGCACCTGCTGGTTGAAAAGGACGCTGCGCGACGGCGTGAGGTGCTGAGTTCAATGATGCAGGGCATGGAGCTTTTTGAAACGCTGTGCAAGGGGCTGACGATGGTGCGCGAACTGACGCCGCGCACGCTCGACGTCATTTCAGGCATGGGCGAAAAGCTCTGCGCGCCGCTGCTCTCAGGCGCGATTGCGGCGCGCGGCTATGCGTCGCGCCCGGTCGAAGCGACGCAGTTGATTGCCACCGACGATCAGTTCGGCAACGCCGAGCCGCTGCTTGATGAAACCCGGCAGCAGACCCGCACGGCGCTGCTGCCGATGATCGAAGCCGGCATTATTCCGGTCATCACCGGGTTCATCGGCGCAAACAGGGAAGGCTTGCAAACCACGCTCGGACGCGGCGGGTCAGATTATTCGGCTTCGATCATCGGCGCGGCGCTGGAGGCCGATGAAATATGGATCTGGACGGATGTTGATGGCGTGATGACGGCCAACCCCGCCGAAGTGCCCGAAGCCCGCACGATGCGCGAAATTTCTTACAGCGAAGCCGCCGAGTTGTCTTATTACGGCGCAAAGGTGCTGCATCACAAAACGATTCTGCCTGCCGTGCGACAGCAGATTCCGATTCGCATTCTCAATTCATTCAACCCGGAACACCCCGGCACGCGCATTACGGCCCAGGGGCATCCATCCGCGCGCGGCGTCAAGGCCGTGACCGCGATTCGCAACGTCAGCCTGATTACCATCAGCGGCAAAGGCATGCAGGGCATTCCCGGCATCGCGGCCCGCACCTTCGATTCAGTGGCTGCCGAACGCGCCAGCATTCTGATGATTTCGCAGGCTTCGTCTGAAAACAATCTCTGCTTCGTGGTCAACACGTCAGATGCCCGGCGCGTGGCCAGGGCGGTGGAATCATCGCTCGCGCTGTCATTGCACCTCGGCCACATCGAAGACATCAGCGTTGACGATTCAATCAGCATCGTCGCCGTCGTCGGTGACCGGATGAAAGGCACGCCGGGCATTTCAGGCCGCGTTTTCGGCGCGCTCGGCGAGGCCGGAGTCAACGTCATCGCCATTTCGCAGGGTTCATCCGAACAGAACATTTCGCTGATTGTCGCGGAACAGGAGGCCGCCGAAACCGTCCGCGCCATTCATCGCGCCTTTGAACTGCACCAGCCAACGCAGCCCTGATCGTGGCTCTTTAACTGCCGATTCATCCAGTCATGCCAACTTTGCAATGTATCCAGCCTGAATGTCAGGCGCAGTTTGAGGCAACGGCCCGCATTTACAACTGCGACCGTTGCGGCGGTCTGCTCGATGTGGTTTATGAACTCAGCGCTTTTGCGGCTGATGATTTGAAAGCGCGCTGGGATGGTCGCCTCGCTTCAAAGGCGGCGGCAGATCAGAGCGGCGTCTGGCGCTTTCGTGAACTGATGCCCGCGCGCGATGACGCGCAGATCGTGACGATGCGCGAAGGCAACACGCAGATTTTTGACGCGCCGCGTTCAGCCGCTTATGCCGGCATGAAGCGGCTCGCCTTCAAACATCTGGGGATGAATCCGACCGGCTCATTCAAGGATCTGGGGATGACGACCGGCGTGACTCAGGCGCAGCGCATTGGCGCAACAAGCGTCGCCTGCGCGAGCACCGGCAACACTTCGGCTTCAATGGCCGCCTATGCCGCGCGCGCCGGAATGAAGGCCATCGTCTTTATTCCGTCAGGCCAGATTGCGCTCGGCAAGCTGTCGCAGGCGCTCGATTACGGCGCCATCGTCGCGCAGCTTGAAGGCGATTTTGATGATGCCATGCGGCTGGTGCGTGAAATTGCCGCTGAAGCTGATTTGTATCTGCTCAATTCGGTCAATCCGTTCCGGCTGGAAGGTCAGAAGGCGACGGCCTTTGAAATGCTGCAGCAACGCAACTGGTGCCTGCCTGATCGCGTCGTCGTGCCCGGCGGCAACCTGGGCAATTCATCCGCGATTGCCAAAGGCTTTCTGGAGTTGCGTGAAATCGGCGTGATTGATCGCCTGCCGAAGATCACCATCATTCAGGCTGAAGGCGCGAATCCGTTGTATCAGATGTGGCAGGCGCAGGCCGCTCAGCTCGCGCCCGTGAAAGGCGCGGCCACGCTGGCGACGGCCATCAAAATCGGCGCGCCGGTGTCGTGGCCCAAAGCCGTGCGCGCCCTGCGAGCCAGCGGCGGCGAAGTCGAACAGGTCAGCGAACAGGAGATTGCCGATGCCAAAGCCATCATTGGCCGCGACGGCATCGGCTGCGAACCCGCTTCAGCCGTCACGCTCGCGGGCATCAGAAAGATGGTCGCCGCCGGCAGCATTGATCCTGACGAAGACATCATCGCCATTCTGACCGGCCACGTGCTGAAAGATCCTGATTACGTGGTCAGCTACCATCGCGGCGAACTGACTTTCACCGACCGGCAGGGAACCAGACATCACCTGCAATCAAATTACGCCAGCCGGTGGCTGCCGGTCGCCGCACAAAAAGACGCGATCATCAGCGCGCTCGGCCTTTGAAGCTCACAACAATTTCATCCACGAAGCCACACGAAGAAACACGAAGGGAA
>CAYWDW010000348.1:0-6133 GCA_964457105.1 uncultured Heliobacteriaceae bacterium | reverse complement strand
ATCGCCTCCTCGGCGCCGCGCGGCTGCTCGGCGACGATGGCGCCCACCTGGCAGGCGGCGGCGAACAGCACCGCGGTCTTGCCCTTCACCACCTCGAGATAGGTGCTCTCGCTGGTGGACAGGTCGTTAGCGGTCATCAGCTGCTGCACCTCGCCCTCGGCGATGCGGGCCGAGGCGCGCGAGAGTACGGCCAGCACCGGCAGCGAGCCGTCCTCGACCATCATCTGGAACGCGCGCGAGAACAGGAAATCGCCGACCAGCACCGAGGGCTTGTTGCCCCACAGCGAATTTGCGGTGTCGCGCCCGCGGCGCAGGCGGCTCTGGTCCACCACGTCGTCGTGCAGCAGCGTGGCGGTGTGGATGAACTCGATGCAGGCGGCGAGGCCGAGCTGGCGCTTGCCCTGGTAGCCGCAGAGGCGCGCCGTGGCGAGCGTCAGGGTCGGGCGGATGCGCTTGCCGCCGCCGGCCACGATGTGCGTGGCGATCTGCGGGATCAGCGGCACCGAGCTTTCCATCCGCCGTATGATCAGCGCGTTGACCTCCTTGAGGTCCTCGGCAACCAGCGCGTTGATCCGATCTGGGTGACGGCGGAAAAACAAGGACAACGCGCCGCCGCATTTTTCTTTCCCGGCTCCGAAGCTGAGATTGCGGGCCAGCGTCCGACCTTCTGGCAAGTATTCGACGATCATTTTCCGAACTTCGAGCGCGTTGACAAAATACTCGCGTGGCTCGAACTGCCGCGCGCCGAACGACCCACGATGATAACGCTCTATTACAGCGACGTGGATCACGGCGGCCACGACGCCGGGCCGGATTCAGTCAATGTCAAAGCCGCCATCGCCCGCGTGGATCAGGCGCTGCATCGTCTGGTCGCAGGACTGAAAGCGCGCGGGATTTTTCGGCGCGTGAATCTGATTCTCGTTTCCGATCACGGCATGGCGCGCGTTGATCCGCGTCACGTCATCCTGCTGGATGATTACCTGGATTTGAGCCTGGCCAGGCAAATTGCCTGGAACGGCGCGATGGTACAAATCTTCCCGCAGCCCGGACAGGCGGAAACGATCTACGCCACGCTGAAAGCCAAAGCGCCGCCGCAGATGACGGTGTATCGCAAAACGGAGTTGCCCGCGCGCTTTCACTACGGCACAAGCCAGCGCATCGGCGACATCGTTTTGCTCGCGGCGGAAGGCTGGTCCATCAACAGTCGTGACCGCTTTCAGCCGCCGCAACCCGCCGCCGATGGCCGCATCAGCTATCGCGGCGCGCATGGTTTCGACAACGAATTGAAATCCATGCGGGCGCTCTTCATCGGTCACGGCCCGGCCTTCAAACGCAGGCAGCTCGTTGCGCCGTTTGCCAACGTGGATGTGTACAACGTGATGGCGAAAATTCTGAAACTGAACCCAGCGCCCAACGACGGTGATCCAGCCACAATCAAAGCCGTGTTGCGTTGAGGCCTGGCAGGTGTGCTGGAATGCGCCGATTCCAGCCTGCGCGCGCAGGCGACAGCATACAGCCTTGTCATGACCCACATTTTTTACGAAATGTGGAGCGCGGATTTCAGCCTGCGGAGCAGGTGTCAGAATACAGCCTGGGGTGGAGCGCGGTAGCGCGCAACCCCAGGAATGGCGTAACACAGCATCCCTCAAGCCCGCGCAGGCGGGCGGCAGATCATCATTGCTGGGGTGAATTCGACCCTGCTTGCATATTGGCTGCCGCCTGCGCGCGCAGGCTCAATGAATTTCCACTCCGCGCACCTGGGGGTGCGCGCTACCGCGCTCCACCCCAGGCTGTATTCTGATGCCTGCGCGCGCAGGCTGGGAACACGCCAAAATGTGGGTCATGACAAGGCTGTATGCCGCCACCCGCTTTGCGGGTTGCAGACGAAGAAGTGAGCATAGGAGCAAATGATGAATGTGCTTCGCTCTCAACTGAAAAACATCCGCAAAGTGATTGATCGTTACCTGCTCCTGCGCCTGGCTGGCCTGGCGTGCGCGCTGCCGCTGGCGTCGCTCACCGCGTCCGGCCAGGACAGGGCCTGGCCGCAGTTTCGCGGGCCGGACTCGAATCCCGTGGGAACGCATGCGCGGCTGGCCGAACGCTGGTCGAAGACCGAGAACGTCGAATGGACGCAGGAGATTCCGGGGCGCGGCTGGTCGTCACCCATCGTGACGGGCGGCAAGGTTTACCTGACCACCGTCACGACCGAAGGCAAGTCGAAGCCGCCGCAGACCGGGACGGAGTACAGCAACGAATACGTCGCGGAGATGCAAAAACAGGGGCTTTCGATGAAGGAGATACTGGAGCGCGTGACGGCGCGGGACATCGAATTGCCGAATGAAGTGAAGCTCCATTACTTCCTCTATTGCCTGAATCTGAAGAGCGGCAGGGTGGAATGGCAGCGGGAGTTTTACGCGGGGCAGCCACCCGGCGGGCGTCATCGCAAGAACAGCTTCACTTCAGAAAGCCCCGTGACCGACGGGAAGTTCGTTTACGTCTACGTGGCGAATCTGGGATTGTGGGCGTTTGACTTGAAGGGCAGGCAGGCGTGGACGACGCCGCTTGAAGCCAGTCCAATTTACCTCGACTTCGGGACGGGCAGTTCGCCTGCGCTTGCGGGAAATCTGTTGTTGATCGTGAACGACAACGAGAAGCAGCAATACATCGCGGCCTTTGACAAGCAGTCGGGCAGGCAGGTCTGGCGCACGAATCGCGCCATCGGCCCTCAGGGACGGCAGTCAGGATGGGCGACACCCTTTGTCTGGCGGCACGCGCTGCGCACGGAGATTGTGGCCGTGGGGCCGGAAGTGGTCGTGAGTTACGATCTGACGGGGAAAGAATTGTGGCGGATGTCGGGGATGTCGGGGGCGCCCATCCCCACGCCCTTTGCTTATGACGGATTGCTGTAAATTGACGGCGGGCGCGGCGCGTTGCTCGTTGCCCTGCGCCCCGGCGCAACGGGCGACATCTCGCTCAAAGCGGGCGAACCCGCGAACCAGTACGTCGCCTGGTCGCAACCACGCGCCGGAACGTATCTGCCGACGCCGGTGATTTACGAAGGTGGCGTGTACGTGCTGACTGAGACAGGCATCCTGACCCGCTTCGACGCCAGGACGGGCAAGCAGACTTACAAGACACGGATTGATCCGGCGGCGACGGCCTTCACGACCTCGCCCTGGGCCTGCAACGGCAAGCTGTTCTGCCTGAGCGAAGAGGGTCAGACCTTCGTGATCGCGACGGGCGAGCAGTTCCGGTTATTGCACGTGAATGCGCTGGACGATTTCACCCTGGCCTCGCCCGCGCTGGTGGGCGAACGATTGTTGATACGGACGGAACATCGGCTGTATTCGATCCGCCACAGCAGGTGAAAGGGCTGCAATTGTCCCGTTCACATCCGATGTGATAAGACGCCGGTTGACCCGTCCTGATCGAGGCGAAGAAGGAATACGTGAAATTGAAATGAGCGGAGGCTCCCCGAAGATGACGATCCCAACAGGCTCGCGGTTGAATTACTACGAAATCATTACCCCGCTTGGCGCGGGCGGGATGGGCGAAGTGTATCTGGCCGAAGACACACGGCTGCGCCGCAGGATTGCGCTCAAAGTCCTGCCTGATTCGCTCGCACAGAATGCCGAACGATTGCGCCGCTTCGAGCAGGAAGCCTTTGCCGCTTCAGCTCTGAACCATCCGAACATCCTGACGATTTATGAATTCGGGGCGGAAGGCGAGACCCATTTTCTCGCCGCCGAATTCATTGACGGTGAGACGTTGCGCGCCCGCCTCGAACGCGCACCGTTGTCGTTGAATGAAACGCTGGACATCGGCATCCAAACCGCGCAGGCCCTCGCCGCCGCGCACGCCGCAAATATCATTCACCGCGACATCAAACCGGAAAACGTCATGCTGCGCAAAGACGGCATCGTCAAAGTGCTGGACTTCGGCCTGGCCAAGCTGGTTGAAGCCGCGCCGCTCGATGCCGAAGCCGAAACGCGCAAGCTGGGACTGACGCAGGCCGGAACGGTGATGGGCACGGTCGCCTATATGTCGCCCGAACAGGCGCGCGGGCAAACGGTGGATGCGCGGACAGACATCTTCAGCCTCGGCGTGATGCTTTATGAAATGCTCGCGCAGCATCAGCCGTTCACGGGCGAGACAGTCAATCACGTCATCGTAGCGATACTGGAAAAAGAACCGCCGCCGCTCACAGGCATACCTGCCGAACTCACTGGCATTCTCGAACAGGCGCTGGCGAAGCGAGCCGATGAACGCTACGAAAGCGCGCAGGCGATGCTCGCCGATTTGAAGAAGCTGCAAACGCGGTTGCTGGTGGAAGCGGAAAACAAGCGCAATTCATCGGATCACGAGCAGGTCGAAACGCAGACGCTGATGTTGCAGCAAACGACCGCTGCCGCATCGGAAGCCAGCACAACAGCGGCAGGAACCGCACCGCCGACTGCCGCTGACAAACCAGGCAAACAGAAGTGGTGGATCGCTGCTGTGCTGAGCCTGGTGGCGCTGGCGGGCGGTTTCTTCGGCTATCGTTATTTCACCACGAGCGGCGGGCAGATTGATTCGCTGGCGGTGTTGCCGTTTCAGAATCGCAGCGGCAACGCGGATTCCGAATACCTGTCGGACGGGCTGGCGGAATCGCTGATCTATCAGCTCTCGCAACTTCCCGATCTGAAAGTCAGCCCGACGAGTTCGGTCTTTCGCTACAAGGGCAGGGAAACCGATCCGCAAACCATCGGCAGGGAACTAGACGTGCAGGCGGTGATGACGGGACGCCTGACACAGCGCGGCGAGAAGCTGACGCTCAGCGTCGAACTCGTGGACGTGCGCAACAACAAGACGCTGTGGGGCGAGCAATACGAGCGCAAGCTGTCAGAACTGCTGACCACGCAGCGCGAGATGGCGACCGAAATTACCAGCAGGTTGCAATTGAAACTGTCGGGCGCAGATGCACAGGGCCTGCAGAAACGCTACACCAATAATGACGAAGCCTATCAACTCTATTTGCGCGGGCAGTATCACTTTGCCAGACGATCCAGCGAAAATCTGCGCAAAGCCATCAGCTTCTATCAACAGGCCATCAGCCGCGATCCGCATTATGCGCTGGCTTACGTCGGCATTGCGCAGTGCTACAACTCGATAGGCAAGAACCCTGAAGTCGCGCCACGCGAAGCTATTCCGCAAGCCAAAAATGCGGCCCGGCGGGCGCTGGAAATTGACCCGATGCTGGCCGAAGCGCATGCGGCGCTGGCTGATTCGCTGGCGATTTATGACTGGAACTGGGCCGAAGCTGAACACGAATACAAACGCGCGCTCGAACTCAATCCGAACAATGCTTACACTCACCTGACCTGTGGCATCAGCTATCTGTTTCCGATGGGACGCACAGCAGAGGCGATGGCCGAATTGAAACGAGCCGTAGAACTGGAGCCGCTGTCGCTCATCAACAACTCAGTGCTGGTCACCGGTTATCTCTATGCCCGGCAAAATGCGCAGGCCATTGAACTCGCGCAGCGCACCTATGACCTTGATCCGAATTTTGCTATCGCGCGGTTCTGGCTCTGCAACGCCTGGCTGGCCGACGGAAAAGTGGCCGAAGCGATGACGCTCAATGACAAGGCGTTGCAAAGTTCACCGTCTTCCACCATCAACCTTTACATTGCGGGGCTGGCCTCTGCCAAAGCCGGGCGCCGGAAAGAGGCCGAGCAGCGGCTGGCGCAACTCAGCGCCAAAGCCGCCACCGAATATGTCAGGCCGACCTGGACGGCGACTGTTTATGCCGCGCTTGGCGACAAGGATCAGGCGTTTGCCGAACTCGAAAAAGGCTACGTCGCCAGAGATTGTTTTATGCCGCGCCTCAAAGCCGACCCATTGATGGACCCGTTGCGTGATGATCCGCGCTTCAAAGCGATGCTGAAGCGGTTGAATCTGCCGGAGTGAATATGGAGATTAAACAGATGAACAAACTATCGCGGCGCAGGCTGCTCGCGGGGCTGACAAGCGGGGCATTGCTGGTGAGCGGAGAGTCTTTCGCCTGGTCAGAAGGCGTTGATTCAGAGGCGCGCCTTGCCGGCGATTCGGAATACCTGTTCGAGCCGGGGCTGAACTACCTCAACACGGCTGC
>CAYWDW010000347.1:0-6136 GCA_964457105.1 uncultured Heliobacteriaceae bacterium | reverse complement strand
GGTTGAGAGTCAGTGGCACCAGATTGTTTGGCAATTGTGTGTCCGGCAATCGGGTGCTGCACCAGACACACAACTGCACGCGCCCGACCCCGGCTGAACCTGGCCGCATTCGCCGGGCGTGTCACATCGCCGGACAGGCGTTTCAATCGGGTGCAGGCAGGCTGCGCACCGGCCTCGCAGAAACTCAGGCCGCCGCACTGTTTCGCGCCCCGCTCAGCGCTGGCTGGTTGTGGCGGCGGTCATCAATTCAATCATTTCGGTTTACTATTACACCTATCCGCTGGTCGTGATGTTCTTCCGCCCCGCGCCTGAAAAATTCGTGAGGCCCCGCGTCAGCGCGCCGGTCGCAGTGGCGCTGGCGCTGATTGCAACTTTCTGGCTGGGCATTCTGCCGAATGGTATCTTTGGTTTGCTGAAACCATCTGCGCCGCAGGCCGTGAGTCAGCAGATTCCGGTTGTGAAGCAGATCCAGCGTCTGGCTAAAGAGAAAGCCGGAGTCGTGACGGGGATCACGACTCCGGCTTTCTGATTTCTGATTGCTGTTGCTTCAACCGAAGTATTGTCTGAGGTCGAGGATGAAGCCTCTCAGCAACGGTTCGCCTGAAAGCGAGGTGGGATGATCAAGTTCTTCGACTGCTGAATCGGGCCGGTAAATCCAGACTTTCTTCTGCGCCGGATCAATCAGCCAGCCGAGTTGCGCGCCATTCTCGATGTACTCTTCCATTTTCGCCTTCAGTTCGCTGACTGAATCGGAAGGAGAACGAAGCTCGACGACAAAGTCAGGACAAAGCGGCGGGAAGGATTTGCGCTGTGCTTCAGTGAGCGCATTCCATCGTTCAAGTTTTACCCACGACAGATCCGGCGAACGCTTCGCGCCACTGGGCAGGACGAACAGCGCATTCGACTCGAAGCAAACGCCTGTGCCATCTCTTCTGGCCCAGATGCCAAGGTCGGTGTTCAGATTGAAATTCTGCCTTGAAGTTTCTCCACCGGTGGGCGGCATAATGACAATGTCTCCTTCCTTCGACATCTCCAGGCGCAGGTCCGGATTCTGACGACACAGCTCGAAGAATTCCTCATCAGTCACTTTTTTGAAGACCGCATCCAGATTGATGGTCAGCGTCTCAGCAAAGGGCGGAGCAATCAGCACTGGCATAACTCTTACCTCTCGTTTCATTCATCACAGCCTGGCGTGAAGCGCAGCATAACACGGCGCCCCGGCCCGACCAATTCGACCGGCAATCGTGACAAGGTCAATTCATTTACCTGGGTCCGCACGCTGGGAAGCGTGCTGATCTTCTGCCACCGACCGTCAGGCCGAGATCAGGCACGCTCACTGCCGGATCAACCCGGACGAAATCGCGTGAGGATTGAAACTGAAGCCAGTGTGTCAGGCGCTGTGTCTGACCGGCGATGGCTGGTGAGCGGTGCAGTTGTGTGCGTTTCGGTACCGACACTGGCCGGGACCATCACTATGATGACGCCACTTCTCAGGAAAGGATTGTGCAGCGATGGCAGCCACGAAAAAGAGCGCAACCGGCAGTTCCGATCAGGACCACCACAAAGGCGGCGACGGCGCAGCGCAGAACAAGGGGCTGATGAAACCCATGCAGCCGGATGAAGCGCTGGCCGCCATTGTCGGCCACGACCCGCTGCCCCGCACCGAAATCACAAAGAAGGTCTGGGATTACATCAAACGCCATAACCTGCAGGACGCGAAAAACAAACGCCTCATCAATGCCGATGACCGGCTGCAATCCGTCTTCGGCGGCAAACAACAGGTCACGATGTTCGAGCTGACAAAGCTGCTCAATCAGCACATCAAATAATGCGTCCAGGGTCCAGTAGCGCGACAGGCGGCGCGGTCCTTTTACTGATAGTGTGCTTTCGCCGCAGCGTCATCTTCGCGGCTGATGGCGGGCCAGAGCGACAGCCCGACCTGCCACTGCCGCTGCTGCCGGATCAACTGCCCGGCAGCCTCAGCATCCACCGGCTTCGAGAAGTAATAGCCCTGCCCGTAGCGGCATTCGAGCCAGCGCAACTGTAGCAGTTGTTCCTCGGTTTCAATGCCTTCGGCGACGACTTCCATCTTCAGCGTCCGGGCCAGCGTGACAATGGTGCGGACGATTTCAGCGTTCTCGTCGTTCTCGCGCATCTCGTTGATGAACGAGCGATCAATCTTGAGCGTACTCAGGGGGAAGCGATGCAGGTAACTGAGCGATGAATAGCCGGTGCCGAAATCATCAATGCTCAGCTCGATGCCGAGGCGGCGAATCTGGCGCAGCAGGCTGACGGCGATTTCGCTGTTTTCCATCACGGCGCTTTCGGTCAGTTCCAGTTTGAGCGCGCGCGGCTCAAGCGCCGTGTCTTCCAGCACGCGGCGCACCTGCCCGATCAGATCAGGCTGTGCAAACTGCCGACTCGACAGATTGACGCTGACCTGCAACCGCTGAGCCGACGGATAGAGCCGCTGCCATTCCTTCATCTGCTGACAGGCGCGGCGCATGACCTGTTCACCGATCTGCACAATCAGGCCGGTCTCTTCGGCAATCGGAATGAACTGCAACGGCGGGATCATGCCGCGTTCAGGATGCTGCCACCGGACGAGCGCCTCAAAGCCATGCAGCCGGCCATCCTCCAGCTCAACGATGGGCTGGTAATAAATGATGAACTCTTCGCGTTCGACGGCGCGGCGCAAATCGCTTTCGAGTTGCAGGCGGCTGACCGCCTGCGAGTGCATCGCCTTGTCAAAAACTTCGCGCCGCGCCGTGCCTGCATGCTTGGCCCGGTACATTGCGGTGTCGGCATCGCGCAGCACGTCTTCAGGGTTTTCATAACCGAGGCCGCTCCAGGCAATGCCGATACTGACTGTCGTAAAGATTTCATTGCCGCTCAGCTTGAAGGGCGCTTCCAGCGCATTCTGAATCCGCGCGGCGACCTCTTCGGCTTCGCTCACATCGCGAATCTCTTCCAGCAGGATCGTGAATTCATCACCGCCGAGGCGCGCAATCGTGTCGCCGGGACGCATGGTTGATTCCAGCCGCCGCGACACCGCCACCAGCAGTTCATCGCCCGCGCCGTGCCCCAGACTGTCGTTGATGATCTTGAAGCGGTCGAAATCAAGAAACAGCACGGCGAACTGCCGATGCTTATGGCGGCGCACGCGATCAAAGGCCATTTGCAGGTGATCGCGAAAAAGCGCGCGATTGGGCAGCCCCGTCAGCCCGTCGTGAAAGGCATCGTGCACGAGTTGCTGTTCGGCCCGCTTGCGGTCGGTAATGTCCTGCACCTGAAAGATCAGCCGGTCTGATTTCGTTTCAGGATCAAGCGCCAGCGACACGCTCCACAACACCCAGACCACCTGTCCCTGCTTGTGCCGGTAGCGCTTTTCCAGATGAAAAGCAGGCGTCTGCCCGTTCAGCAACTGATGCATCTGCACGAGCGCCGCGCCCAGGTCTTCGGCGTGCGTGATCGCCTGGTAATAACTTCCCAGCAGTTCCGCTTCGGCATAACCCGTGATCTCGCACAGCGAGTGATTGACCTGCAGCCAGCGCCCCTGCTGATCAACCAGCGCCATCCCGATGGCCGCGTAATCGAAGGCGCTGCGAAAGCGCGCTTCGCTTTCCTGCAACTCAGCTACATGCCGTCGCGCCTGTTCGACCTGCTGCGTGCGGGCTTCGATCTGTTGAAGGTGTGACCAGTAGGTGAAATAGACCACCACCAGAATCGGCACCAGCGCAAGAAAGGCATAAAAGCCGAACGCCGTGGTCAGCTTTGCCACAATGCCCGCCGCCGCCGCGCTCGCCAGACAGGTGATTGCGGCATAGAGGTAATTCTGCTGCCAGGTCTGCCAGAACGGCTGCTGGTGTTTGCTCGCCTGATAATACGCAATCAGCGCCGAGTTCGGCAGGAACTGCGCCAGTCCCATCACCCCCAGCGCCAGCAGAAATCTGCCGCTGAAGGCACCGGCCTGCAAATCCGCAATACTGCCAAAGCAGAACCGCAGCGCCTGGGCCGCCGTGAAATACGACACGGCCATCAGCGCCGCATTGAAAAGCCAGACCGGCAGTTTTTTGCTGATCCTGAATGAGGTGCAAAAGGCTTCAACCGCCGCCAGCAGCACGGCAGCCTCACCGCCATAAAGCAGCAGCACCAGAAAAATCAGCGCATCTGAAATCGTGACTTCACCCTGCCCGCCCGGCACCCTGACGCGGCACCGCGAACCCAGCCCAATGGTGCCAGCGACCAGCATCACCAGCGTCCGGTCGAGCCGCCCCGGATCAAGCTGCCACACTGACTGCAGGCAAACGGCCAGGCCGGCGGCGATCACTGACCACCTGAACAGCTCTGCATAGTTTCGACCTGATCTGACAGCCATGCGTGATGGACAACCCGATCACCCGTTTGTGAGGCGCGGGGTTTGAATAATCTGCATTTCAGCGGGCTGTTCAGTACGAAAGGTGAACGGACATGAAGAACATCCAGGGAAATATTCTGCGGCAAGTATAGGTCAGGTTTTTGTCGAAACGCAGAAATTAGTTTGATATTTCAGTGGTCACGACGGAATCGGTCAATTTGAAGGAATCTGCCAGGTCGTATGCCGCCGCTCCCTGACGGTCGCGGTACTGTACCAGATGCGTCAAGCCGCTCCCTGACGACGGTCGCGGTGCTGTATCAGATGCATCAAGCCGCTCCCTGACGGTCGCGGTACTGTACCGGGATGCATTGATGCACCTGGTGCAGTACCGCGACTGTCAGGGAGCGGCGGCATTTACTGCTCCGTGCCATCCTCAGCCGTTGAGTTGCAGCGAACGCAGCATTGATTGAAAGGCCTGGTTGTAAACGCCCGATTCCTGCTGCGGCGTGATCGTGACGAAATAAAACATCTCGCCAGTGCGCAGCAAAGTCGTGCGGACCGTCACGACTTCAAGGTGTCCGGTCAGCGGCGACGTGCCGGCCAGCACGGTACTCAGCGCGGCGCGGTGATCAAGCGAAGTGCGCTGATAGCTGCTTTGCCGACGCAGATACGAATTACTCTGCAACAGCCCGCTGACATAGTCATCCGTCGCCTGCGGCAGCCCGCGATAGCGCGGCTGCACAAGGCCGAACATCACGCCGCGCGTCAGGCCCTGCTGCCCGTAAGCGCCTTCAGGCGCGAACATCACGGCATTGCCGCCTGAAATTTCGCGCCAGTTGTCCGGCACATTCACGCTCAGCAGACTGCTGCTGCGGTAAGTGCGATAACGACCGGACGGGGCCGCGACCGAACGGCTGTAGCTGCTGCTCGCGCCTGCCGTGCTGCGACTGTTGCTCAACTGGCTGCGGCTGGCAATCTCCTGCATCGAACGAGCGCGCGGCAGGCTGCGCAGGTGAGCCTGCACGCGCCGGAATTCGGGCGTGATCCTGATCGGAGATGATGAAACATTCAGTTCTTCGGCTTCCTGATTGATGTAGTCGTAACGGTTGCCGGGGTTCGGGTGATCGCTCAGCCACTGCGGGCCGCCGCCGCCGCTCTGCTGCTCAATCGTGCGGAACATATTGGCCAGATCACGCGGATCGTAACCGGCCCGCGCCATAATCTGCGCGCCGAGCAGGTCGGCTTCCTTTTCATATTCGCGGCTGAATTTCAGAAAGTAAGTGCCAATGCCAAACTGCGTGCCCGAAGCGATCACCTGCCCCACGTTGCCGCCAATCACCGCGCCCGCAATGGCTCCGGCCAGCATGCCCCATTGATATTTCTGCGCTTTGGTCGCCTGCGCCGTGCCGTGCCGTAACGCGACGTGGCTCAGTTCGTGCGCCATCACGCCGGCCAGTTCGCCTTCGTTGCGCGCCGCTTCGATGAGGCCGCGATTGATATACATCGGCCCGCCCGGCAGCGCAAAGGCGTTGATGTCGCTGGTATTGACGATCTTGAACGTGTATTTGAATTCAGGATGCTGGTATTCACGCGGAATCGCCGCCACCAGGCGCTGACCGATGCGGTTGATATAACTGGTCGCTTCGTCATCATTCAGAATCGGAAGCTGACGCTCAACCTGCGCTGCCGCCTCGCGTCCGGCCTTGATGTCGTCGCTGAGGCTGTAGCTGTTTTTATGCAGCGCAATCCGGGTCTGCGCCGGAATGCTCAACTGCGCAA
>CAYWDW010000346.1:0-6138 GCA_964457105.1 uncultured Heliobacteriaceae bacterium | reverse complement strand
GGCTTATTTCGCGGCCTTTGACGCCATTCCCTGGCTGATTGAAAAACTCGGCCTGATTCCGTTCTTCCTGCTTTCGCCGGTCATCGTCTTCGCCGCCCTGCTGGTTTACACGCCGCTGGCGACGGGACTGGCGGTGCTGGTGAAAAAGGCGCTGATCGGCGCTTACCGTCCACTGCGCGCGCCCGCGTGGGGCAGCTTTTATGTGCGCAACTGGATCGTGCAGCAGGTGGTGCGCCTGATTCCCTGGGGGCTGCTCGAAGGGACTGTCTTTTACCTCCACGCGCTGCGGGCGCTGGGCGCGCGCATCGGTGAGCGCGTGCATCTTCATCGCGGCGTCGGATTGCGCGAAGGCGGCTGGGATCTGCTTGAAATCGGCGATGACGTGACGCTCAGCCAGGATGCGGCGCTGCGGCTGGTTGATCTGGTTGACGGCGACATTCTGGTTGGCCCGATCAGGATTGGCGCGGGCAGCACGCTCGGCATTCGCGCCGGGGTCGGGCAGCATTGCGTCCTCGAACCCGATGCTTGTCTGACTTCGCTTTCCTCGCTCGGCGATGGCGAGCGCATTCCGCGCGGCGAATTGTGGGACGGCGTGCCGGCGGCGTATGCCGGTGAGTCGCCACCGCGTCCGGCGCTGCCTGCGACTGAGCGCGCGCTGTCGCCTGTTCAGCACGGCGTCATCATGCTGCTGGCGCGCTTCGGGCTGGCGGTGCTGCTGGCGCTGCCCTTTGAACTGCCGGTCGTCATTCTGGCGGTTGTTTACGGCATTGACGCTGAAGCGGCGCTCGACTGGCTGGCGCTGCCGTCATTCAATGCCGGCCTGGCGCTGGCGGCGCTGCTTTATGTGGTCCTGCCGGTGCCGCTCACGCTGCTGTTTGAAGCGTGGGCGATGCGGGCGCTGGGCCGCGTGCCAACGGGCGTCATCAGTCGCTGGAGTCCGGCTTATGTGCGCGTGTGGCTCAAAACACAACTTGTGCAGTCAGCGAATGACTGGCTGAGCGGCACGCTGATGTGGCCGGCCTGGCTGCGGCTGACCGGCATGCAGATCGGGCGCGGTTCTGAAATCAGCACGATCACGGACGTGATTCCCGAACACATCGAAATCGGCGCTGAAACATTTTTCGCTGACGGCATATATCTGGGCGGCCCGGTCGTGCATCGCGGCACGGTGACGCTGAGCCGGACGCGCCTCGGTAAAAACACTTTTCTGGGCAATCACGTCGTCATCCCGTCGGATCAGCAACTGCCCGATGACATTCTGATCGGCGTCAGCACGGCGGCTGATGACAAGCTGATCCGGCCTGGTTCGTCGTGGTTCGGGCATCCGCCGTTTGAACTGCCGCGCCGCGAAATCGTCGAATGCGACCGCCGCCTGACGCACGAGCCGACGCCGATTCGTTATTTCAATCGCGTCTGCTGGGAGCTGCTGCGCTTTGGCCTGCCGGTCGTGCCGGTGCTGATGCTGCCGGTCTGGTATCGCCTGCTGATCGTCGGTGAAAGGCTGGTGTCGCGGCCTGTTTACCGATTGACAGTCGTGCCTGCCGCGAGCCTGGGCGTGGCCGGATTCTGCTGCCTGCTGGTGCTGCTGCTGAAATGGGGCCTGCTCGGACGTGTGCGGCCAGGCACGCATCCGCTCTGGTCGTGCTGGACGAGCCGCTGGGATTTTCTTTACGCCGCGTGGGCCTTTCTGGCCAGTCCGCTGCTGCTGCCGCTGGAAGGCACGCTGCTGCTGGCGTGGTATCTGCGGGCGATGGGCATGAAGATCGGGCGCGGCGTCCTGCTCGGACGCGGCTTCACGCAGGTGGTTGACCCGGACATGCTGCACTTCGAGGATGGCACCACCGTGAGCTGTCAGTTTCAGGCGCACACCTTTGAAGACCGCGTGCTTAAAATAGATCACGTTCACATTCGACGGCGGGCCACAGTCGGACAGAACGCCGTGCTGCTTTACGGCGCAGACATCGGCACACAGACGCAGGTGGCGCCGCACAGCGTCGTGATGAAACGCGAAAGCCTGCGGCCCGGACGATGCTATGCCGGTTGTCCGACGCGCCCGCTGGCCCGCGCGGCACAGCCCGAACAGGCAGCGACAGTTGAAAGTTACTGAGCGCATAACATCCGTCAGGCATTCAAACTAAAATCAGCCCGACGCCTGATGTCAGGACACTTTTGTTTTTACTGAAAATCTCCGCTCTTCGCCGCGTTAGCGGCGGTTGACTTTAGCCCAGTCCTTCAGGGCTGGGAACGTGAGCAGCGGCGGTCTGCGTCGCGTCGCGACGGTTGAAAACCTCGCGACGACGGCTCAAAGTTCAACCGTCGCGACGCGACGCAGACAAATCAGACGCCAATTCCCGGCGTTGAAACGCCAGGCTAACGTCAGCCGCCGCTAACGCGGCGAAAGCCAGAGTCGCTTTTTCAAAAGTGTCCTGACATCAGGCCCGACGCTTAATTACCCGAAAGGTTCATCACTCATGAGATTGAAAGACAAGGTTGCACTCATTACCGGCGCAGGCAGCGGCATTGGCCGCGAATCGGCGCTGCTGTTTGCCGCCGAAGGCGCAGCGGTCGTGGCCGCTGACGTCAACGACGAAGGCGGCCACGAAACTGTTGCCCTGGTCAGCAGAAACGGTGGCCGCGCTGTTTACGTTCACGCCGATGTGTCAAAAGCGGCGGACTGCGAACTGATGGTCGCGGTGGCTGAAAAGGAATTCGGACGCCTGCATGTGCTGTTCAATAACGCAGGCATTATGCATCACAGCGACGACAACGCCGTGACGACCGAAGAAGCGATCTGGGATCAGACGATGAACATCAACGCGAAGGGCGTCTTCCTCGGCTGTAAATACGGCATTCCGGCGCTGCGTCGCGCCGGCGGTGGTTCGATTATCAACACCGCTTCATTTGTCGCATTGCTCGGCGCGGCGACGCCGCAGGTGGCTTACACGGCCAGCAAAGGCGCAGTGCTTTCGCTGACGCGCGAACTCGCCGTCATTCACGCCCGCGAAAACATCCGCGTCAATGCGCTCTGTCCGGGGCCGCTCAGAACCGAACTGCTGATGAGTTACCTCAACACCGAAGCAAAGAAACAGCGCCGCCTGGTACACGTGCCGATGGGCCGGTTTGGCGAAGCGAAAGAGATTGCCTCCGCCGCGCTCTATCTGGCTTCGGATGAATCGTCGTATGTCACCGGGACCGAGTTCCTGGTTGACGGCGGCATCACAGCGGCTTACGTCACGCCGGAGTAAGGATCAGGGATGAAACAAAACTCCCAAACCACGGGGGCCACAGGGGCGACACGGGGAAGAATAAACAGAGAGAGTGTGAGGGCCAGGGAGACCGGAAGAAAAAGAGAACGCTGTTTTCAAAGTCGCCCCATCTCCCTGTCCATGTGTCTCCCTGTCTCGTGTTCCCCTCTTCCCCCGTGTTCCCCGTGGTTAGTAGTTTTACTTTGTTCTCAACGCCAGGACGCGCAATGAATAATCGAATCCAGCAAACCATCAGTCCGGTTGACGGCTCGGTTTACGCCGAACGTGAACTGGCATCGAATGAACAGATTGAAAAAACAATCGCCGCTTCGGTCAGCGCACAGCGTGAATGGAAGCGCGTGCCGACAGCAGAGCGCGCCGCGATCTGTCGCCGCATGGCCGCGTGGCTGATTGAACGCGCGGACGACATCGGCAGGGAACTGACGTGGCAGATCGGGCGGCCTGTGGCTTACAGTCCGTTTGAACTTCGCCGGGGTTTCAGCGAGCGCGTCAGTTATCTGTGCGACATTGCCGAACGCGAACTGGCCGACATTGTGATCGAGCCGAAAGAAAATTTTCAGCGCTTCATTCGCCGCGAACCGCTCGGCGTCGTGCTGGTGCTGGCGCCGTGGAATTATCCCTGGCTGGCTTCGGTCAATGCGATTGTGCCGGCGCTGCTCGCGGGCAACAGCGTGATTCTGAAGATTGCGCCGCAAACGCCGCTCGTCGCTGAACGCTACGGCGAAGCCTTTGCCGCCGCCGGATTGCCCGCCGGCGTCTTTCAGTTTCTGCACATTGATCACGATCAGGTGGCTGCCGTCATTCGTGACGCGCGCATCGGCTTTGTCGCCTTTACGGGTTCGGTCGCCGGCGGTCACGCCGTGCAGCGCGCCGCGAGTGAAAGATTCATTGCCACCGGCCTTGAACTCGGCGGCAAGGATCCGGCTTACGTGCGCGCCGATGCGCCGCTGGACGCGACGATTGAAAACCTGGTGGACGGCGCGATGTTCAATTCGGGGCAGTCGTGCTGCGCCGTCGAACGCATCTATGTTCACCGTGACGTATACGATCAGTTTGTCGCAGGCTTTGTCGAACTGGCGCGGCAGTACAAACTCGGTAATCCGCTCGAAGCTGAAACGACGCTCGGTCCGCTGGTGCGCACCGACGCCGCCGACAAAGTGCGCGCCCACATCAGCGAGGCGATGGCGAAAGGCGCACGGGCATTGATTGATCCGCGCGAGTTTCCGGCAGACCGCGCAGGCACGCCGTATCTGGCACCGCAGGCGCTCGTCAATGTGGATCATCGAATGCTCGTGATGACCGAAGAAACCTTCGGCCCGGTCGCCGGAATTATGCCGGTGCGCGATGATGCAGAAGCCATCGCGCTGATGAACGACAGCCGCTACGGCCTGACCGCTTCAATCTGGACGACGGACGTTGACGCGGCCATTCAAATCGGCGATCAGATTGAAACCGGGACGTGGTATATGAACCGCTGCGATTACCTCGACCCCGCGCTGGCGTGGACGGGCGTGAAGGATTCCGGGCGCGGCTGCACTCTCTCGAAACTCGGCTTTGAAGCTTTCACGCGGCCCAGGTCATTTCATTTGCGGCTGAAAATCTGAATCAAAACAGGCAGCACAGGGACAGTCCCCGCGCGCTGACCCTTCGACGGAGTGAATATGAAATGAACATCGGCCTGCTTGAATGCGATCACGTGCTGGATAAATTCCGCCACCTGGCGGGCGATTACCGCGACATGTTTTCAGCATTGTTTGCCGCCGGTGAGTCGTCGCTGACGCTCAGGCCGTTTGATGTCTGCAATGGCGAGTTGCCGGATTCGCCGGATGACTGTGACGGCTGGCTGTGTACCGGGTCGCGGTTTTCGGCTTACGACGATGTGGCGTGGATTCACGAACTGAAAGGTTTTGTGCGGCGCACGGCTGAAGCGCGCAGGCCGTTTGTCGGCATCTGCTTCGGGCATCAGGTGCTGGCTGAAGCCCTGGGCGGGAAGGTGGCCAAAGCCGCGCAGGGCTGGGGCGTGGGCGCCGGCGAGATTGAAATCATCCGGCCTGAATCGTGGATGCAGCCGCCGCAGACAGCTTGCCGCTTGCAGTACATGCATCAGGATCAGGTCCAGCAATTGCCGGAAGGTGCAGTCGTGCTGGGCCGCAGCGCGCACTGTCCGGTGGCGATGTTTCGGATTGAGGACAGCCTGCTCGGAATTCAGGCACATCCTGAATTCACGGCGGACTACGAGGCAGCATTGTTGCGCGACCGCGTGGCGCGCATCGGTGCAGAGCGCGTCCAGGCGGGACTTGAGAGCCTGCATCTGCCGACCGATGAAGCCCTGGTGACACGATGGATAACCGCATTTTTACAGGCCGGAACCCGCTGAACCGGCGCTGCCCCGCGCGTTTCAGCGCCAACAAAAGCTGGCAGCGCGGCTGGCGCTTGTGATACAAAATGCGCGAGGTGACGCCAATGATTTCCCGGAGTGTTTTCTTATTTTTCCTGCTGGCGCTGGCTGCCGTGCTGTTGGTGACGCCTGTCAGCATTGCTCAGAATCCTCCCGACAAACAACAGAACGAAGAGCAGCAGAGTGAAACCTGGCTCGACACGCTCAAAAAAATGCAGATCAGGCGTGAAGAGGAAGAACACAAAAAGCTGGTCAAAACTGCGGTCGAAGTGAAAGAGAATGCCGAAGCACTGCTGAAAGACGCCAGCGGCAGCGCCCTGCCCAAAACTGCGGAAAAGAAGCTGAAGGAGATTGAAAAAGGCGCGAAAAAGATTCGCACCGAATCGGGCGGCAGCGGCGATGAAGACGATGACGCCCCGACCCCGCCAAACCTGGCAGAAGCGCTCAAACAACTGACCGAAGCCAGCCGAAAGT
>CAYWDW010000345.1:0-6142 GCA_964457105.1 uncultured Heliobacteriaceae bacterium | reverse complement strand
CGCCTCAGCGAAGTGCTGCGGTCGGTGTCGCTCGTCCAGGCCTTTGCCCGCGAGCATTACGAAGAAGAACGCTTCGATCACGAAAGCCGCCAGACGCTCAATGAAAGCATCAGAACCGCGCGCCTCGAAGCCGCCGCTTCGCGCGCCGTTGAAATCGTCAGCGCCGCCGGTTTGTGGGCTGTGGTGTTGTTCGGCGCGTTGCAGGTGCTGGCCGGTCAGATGACGCCAGGTGATGTGCTGATTTTTACGGCTTATCTGACGAATATGTACAAACCGCTGCGGCAACTGGCGCGGCTGGCCAGCCAGTTTTCAAAGGCGGCGGTCAGCGCCGAACGGATTGCCGAAATTCTCGACAGCGAAAATGAACTGCCTGAAATCAGGCCGGTCGTCAGCGCCAGACACCTGTCCGGTCAGATCGTTTTCAAGCACGTCAGCTTTGCTTACGGCGACGGGCGGCAGGCGCTCAGGGACGTTTCATTCAGCATTGAACCGGGTCAGCGCGTGGCGCTCGTCGGCGCGTCGGGCGCGGGCAAATCAACGATTGCCAGCCTGCTGCTGCGCTTTTACCAGCCGCAGCACGGCGCGATTCTGATTGATGGCGCTGACCTCCGGCGCTACGAACGCGAATCGCTGCGGCATCAGATCGGAGTCGTGTTGCAGGACGTGATGCTGTTTGGCGTTTCCATCCGCGAAAACATTGCTTACGGCAAACCGCACGCGACCGAAGCCGAAATCGAAGCGGTGGCGCGCCTGGCTTTGGCGCACGATTTCATCGCCGCGCTGCCTGACGGTTATGACACGGTGGTGGGCGAGCGCGGCTGCACGCTGTCAGGCGGTCAGCGACAGCGCATCTGCCTGGCCAGAGCCATCATCCGGCGGCCCGTGATTCTGATTCTGGATGAACCGACTTCGGCCATTGACGCCGAATCGGCGCGACTGATTCAGCAAGCCATCAGCCGCGTTCACGAGGGCCGGACGATGCTGGTCATCGCGCATCAGTTCGCGGGCCTTGAAAACTTCGATCAGATTCTGGCGCTCAGAGACGGCGAAATCGTTGAGCGCGGCGCCCACGCGCAACTGCTGCGCCAGCGCGGTTTTTATCACGAGCTTTACACCAGTCAGGGACGGCAGGATGTAAACACCGGAAGGCGCGAAGCCGCGCTTCAGGCTTCGGGGCAATGGTCACAATAAGGAGTCTTGAGATGAAACGCAAAATGACCGGGCAGGTGATCGTAATGGTGGCGCTGCTGTGGCTGCAGGCAGTCACGGCTATCGGACAAGCGCAGGGCGACCGCATTCAGATCAGCGGCACGATTGAAGATCAGACCGGCGCCGCCATTTCCGGCGCGCGCTTGTCGCTGCTGGCACAAGGCACGGGCGCAGAACGTAAAGCCGTGGCCGATGCTGCCGGCATGTTCAGCTTTGACGGCGTGCCGCCCGGCGCGTACACGCTCCGATGCGAAGCCACAAGCTTCGTCACAGCCGTTAAGGAAGTCATCGCCCGTCCTGGCGCGCCTGTTAACGTCACACTCAAACTGCAAACCGGCGCAGTTGAAGAAGCGATCAGTGTGTCAGGCAGCGGGCGCGACGAAGAAGAATCAATCTCAATCGAACGCAATGCCGGTCGGCTGAATTTTGATGACAACCTGCTGAGCAGCCTGCCGACGCCGGGGGAGAATCCGTTGCAGCTTGTGACGGCGTTTCTTTCGCCGGCCACGCAGGGCAGCGAAGGCGTGTCAGTTTCAGTTGATGGCATGGAGGCCGGCGGGGTTGATCTGCCGGCGCGTTCAGTGCGGCGCCTGCGCCTCAATCGCAATCCTTATTCAGCCGAGTTCCGGCGTCCGGGCAAGGCCAGAGTCGAAGCGCTGACCGATGAATCATCGTTCCGGCGTTATCACGGCAGCTTTGGTTATTACGCGCGCAATGCGGTCTTTGATGCGCGCAATGTCTTTGCGCTGACGCGGCCTGACCTGAATCGCCGCCTGTTTGAGCTGACGCTGAGCGGGCCGGTCATCGGCAAAAGGCTGGCATTTTTTGCCAGCGGTGAAAGGCTGCTGAATGACGAAAGCGCGGTGGTCAATGCGCGCCTGCTCAGCGGGCCATTCAAGGCGAGCGTGCTGACGCCCGAACGCCGCACCAGTCTGCTGGCTCGGCTGGACTGGCGCGCGACTGACAAACAGACTTTCGTCCTGCTTTACAACTTCCGCGATGAGTCAGAATTCAGTCGCGGCATCGGCGGGCTGAAGCTGCCGGAACAGGGAATTGCGGCCAGTGAAAAACGACACCGCTTTCAGCTTTCAGACCGGATGGTGCTGTCATCGCACTGGCTCAATGACGTGCGGCTGGTGATCGAACGTGAAACCGATGGCGTGGGGCGGCGCGTGACAGGCCCGGCCATTGTGGTCATCGGCGCGTTCACGGGTGGTCAGCCGCAGAGCTTCAGCGCGAACCGCGAAACGACGGTGCGCGTGCAGGACAATGTCAGTTACACGCGGGGCCGTCACGCGCTCAAATTCGGCGCTGAGTCCAGGTCGCGCCGCGTCAGCGCCACTGAAGGCTCGAATTTCGGCGGGACGTTTGAATTTTCGAGCCTCAGTGATTTTGCCGCAGCCAGGCCGTTTGTCTTTCGGATCAGTCAGGGGACGCCTGAAGTCAGCTTCACGCAGCACGAAACGACATTGTTCATGCAGGATGAAATCAGGCTGCGTCCGAATCTGATGCTGACGCCGGGCCTGCGTTACGGCTGGCAGTCGAATCTGAAAGACCGCAACAATCTGGCGCCGCGGCTGGCTGTCGCGTGGGGGCTGCCGGATCGGCGCACGGTGATTCGCGGCGGCGCGGGGATGTTTTATGAGCGGATTCCCGAATCGGTCACACAGCGCAGCCTGCTGTTTGACGGCGCGCGCATTCGTGAACTGGTCATTACCGGGCCGGCTTATCCTGATCCGTTCGGTTCAGGTCAGACGGCGCTGCCGCCATCGGCGGTGGTGCAGCGGGCCGCGAACCTGCGCGCGCCATATCTGGTTCAGGCCAGCGCCAGCCTTGAGCGCGAAGTGTGGCGCAATGCGCAACTGTCAGTCGAGTATCAGACCCTGCGCGGCGTGCGGTTGCTGCGGTCACGCAATCTCAACGCTCCGCTGCCGGGGAGCGCTGGCATCGGGCGACGACCCGACCCGACCAAAGGCAACGTCAGTCAGGTCGAGTCGTCGGCTCTGATGCGCGGTCACGCGCTGAGTCTGACCTTCAGAGGCCGCGCTGGCCGCCGCCTCAGCCTGATGGCGCAATACACGCTGGCCAGCACAAAGGACGACAGTCGCGGCCTGTTTGCGCTGCCGGCGGACAATTACAACCTGCGGCCTGAATGGGGGCGCGCTGATTTCGATCAGCGGCGCCGCTTCACGCTGGCCGGGACGTTCGATCTGCCTGGCGGATTCAGGCTCGGCAGTTTTGTGAATCTTGCATCGTCGCTGCCTTACGACATTACGACCGGGTTTGATGACAACGGCGATACGGTGGCGAATGATCGCCCGGCGGGCGTGACGCGCAACACCGGACGCGGCCCCGGCTTCGCGCGCGTGGACCTGCGCGTGAGCCGAGCCTTCAAAGTGCCGCGCCTGCTTGATCGCCGCCGCGAGAGATCATCGCGCAATCTGGAATTCAGCGTTGACTTCTTCAACCTCTTCAATCGCGTCAACTATGAAAACTATGTCGGCGCGCAAAGCTCACCCTTTTTCGGGCGCGCCGTGGCGGCGCATCAGGCCCGCACAATGCAGTTCTCAGCGCGCTACAAATTCTGACGCCGTGAGCCAGCTTGTTGCGCGCGCCTGGGGCTGTTCATTCTCGGCTGTGGGTGATCCCGGCCAGGTCTTTCAAAGGAACATTGAGGAAAGGAAAATCGCTTCGCCTGATTTTCCTTTCCTCAATTTTCTTTTTTCTGCCACTTTTAGTTTTCACAACTCATCCGGCGGGCGACAGGCCGAGAATGAACAGGCCCTGTGACGCCCCCCCTGCCACTGAAGCCAGCTTGACAAGCTCAGGCCGCGCGGCGCATCTTGCCGCTGCATTGCCTTTCTTTAGCTTGATCAGAACTTCACCAGCTTGATCGTGGCGGCCCGGTGTTGACGGGCATCGCCAGCATCATTATTCAGGGGGGATTTCTCATGCGACTCAAAATCTGTTGTCTGCTGCTGCTTGCCGGACTGGGCTTTACCCTTGCTGTTCATCGCGTCTCAGGACAGATGCGCAGCGCAAATCCTGACCTTGTGGCGCGCCGCAATGCCACCGAACAGGAACTGCAATCGGTGGCCATCGTCGAGCGCAAGCTGATGATTCCGATGCGCGACGGCAAGCGCATGGCGGCGGATCTGTACCGCCCCAAAGACGCCGCGAAAAAATATCCGACGGTCTTCGTGCGCACGCCTTACAACTTCAATTACTGGGACGTGCGCAACCGCGTCGTGAGCGATATGAGCGCGCCGCTTGAGGCCGTCAAACGCGGCTACGCTTATCTGGTGATGAACGAGCGCGGCCATTTTTTCAGCGAAGGCAATTACGACATTCTCGGCGCGCCCTTAAGCGATGGCGATGACGCGCTGAAATGGGTTTCGTCGCAGTCGTGGTCAAACGGCAAGGTCGGCACGATTGGCTGCTCATCAACGGCTGAATGGCAGATGGCCGTTGCGTCGCTCGGCAATCCGGCCTTTGCCGCGATGATTCCGCAGGGCTTCGGCGCCGGCGTGGGGCGCGTCGGCGGATATTACGAGCAGGGCAACTGGTATCGCGGCGGCGCGGTGCAGATGCTGTTCATCGCGTGGCTTTACGGCGAACAGAATCAGGTGCGCCCGATGTTTCCGCCGAACGCTTCGCAGGCGGATTTGATCCGCGAGTCGAAGTCATTCGACCTCGCGCAGCAGTTGCCGCCCGTTGACTGGTCACAGGCGCTCAGGCATCTGCCCGTGATGGACATTATGAAAGCTGTGGACGGGCCGCACGGCATCTTTGCCGACAAGATGCCGGTAGACACCGGCGGTGCCATGATCGAACGCACGCCGAACGATCCGGCCTGGTACAGGGGCGGGTTGTGGCACGACAACATGAAAATCAACGTGCCCGGCTTCTGGTTTATGTCCTGGTACGACGTGTCGGTCGGGCCGAATCTCGCGGCTTACAATCACGTCCGCAAAACCGCGCGGCCTGACATCGCCAATCAGCAATACGCCGTGATTGCGCCGACGCTGCACTGCGCTTACAAACGGGCGACTGAAAACACGGTCGTCGGCGAACGCAGCATGGGTGATGCGCGGCTCAATTATGACGAACTGACGTGGGGCTGGTTCGATCACTTCCTCAAAGGCGAACAGAACGGCCTGCTCGAAAAGATGCCGAAGGTGCGTTACTTCACGATGGGCATTAACAAGTGGCAGTCGTCCGAAACGTGGCCACCCGTCGGCGCGCAACCGATGAAGCTGTATCTGGCGAGCGGCGGCAAAGCGAATACGCTCAATGGTGACGGGCTGCTCGGCGCTGCGCCGCCGTCATCTGACAGCCCGGACAAATTCGATTATGACCCGCTGAATCCGGTGCCGTCGTATGGCGGCAACGTCTGCTGCACAGGCAATGCCGTGCAGGGCGGCGCGTGGGATCAGCGCAAAATGGAAGAACGCCCGGACATTCTGGTTTACAGCACCGAACCGCTGAAGGAAGGCCTCGAAGTGAGCGGCCCGATTGAAGTCACGTTGTATGTTTCATCCGACGCCAAAGACACCGATTTCACGGTCAAGCTGATTGACGTGTACCCGGATGGACGCGCCTACAACCTGGACGAAACGATTCAGCGCGTGCGCTATCGCAACGGCTACGACAAACCGCTCGCGTGGATGGAAGCGGGCAAAGTTTACAAGGTGACGCTGCAACCGATGACGACGAGCAACTATTTCGAGGCCGGCCATCGCATTCGCATTGAAGTGTCGAGCAGCAATTTCCCGCGCTTTGATCGCAACCTGAACACGGGCGGGAAGAATTACGATGAAGCAAAAGGCGTCGTCGCGCACAACGCCGTGCATCACTCGCGGCAGTATCCATCGGAGGTGAAGCTGACGGTGGTGAAGAGATCGGAAGAGCACACGTCTGAACTCCAGTCACT
>CAYWDW010000344.1:0-6142 GCA_964457105.1 uncultured Heliobacteriaceae bacterium | reverse complement strand
CGGTAGTCGGAAGCTGAAAGCGAGATGGCAGATGGCAGATGGCAGATGGCAGATGACAGATGACAGATGACAGCGAGACTGCGGCTTCTCTTTATTCTAACTACCGAATTCCGAATTCCGAATTCCTCCGGTCGCACCCCCGTGAAACTCGCGATAAGGGATCGTTCTACTTCCCCTGATGAGTCCTGAACGCTGGAAACAAATCGAGGACGTTTTTAATTCCGCGATTGAACTCGCGCCGGAAGATCGCGCGGCTTTTCTGGCTCGCGCCTGCGGCGACGACGCCGCGTTGCGCAGCGCAGTCGAACGGCTGCTCGCTCACGATGCCGATGCTGGTGAGTTCATCGCGGCGCCGGTTCCGGTTTCTCATCTCACCCGCCTGATGGATCACACCATCACCGACCACAGCGAGTTTCTGAGCGCCGATCAGATGATCGGGCAGCAGGTCGGCGCGTACCGGCTGGAACGCGAAATCGGGCGCGGCGGGATGGGCGCGGTTTATCTGGCGACGCGCGCCGACAATGAATTTCACCGGCGTGTGGCGATCAAGCTGGTCAAGCGCGGGATGGATTCTGATTCCATCGTGCGCCGCTTCCGGCACGAGCGGCAGATTCTGGCAAGCTTCGACCACCCGAACATTGCGCGGCTGCTTGACGGCGGCACGACTGAAGACGGGCGGCCCTGGTTTGCGATGGAATACATCGAAGGCGAACCGGTCACGCGCTGGTGCGATGAACGGCAGCTTTCGATTCAGGAGCGATTGCGCCTGTTTTTACAGATCTGCGCCGCCGTGCAGTACGCGCATCAGCGGCAGGTCATTCACCGCGACATCAAACCCGGCAACATTCTCGTCACGGCTGACGGCACGCCGAAGCTGCTTGATTTCGGCATTGCCAGAATCCTCGACCCTGACCTGCTGCTTGATTCAGGCGAACTGACCCTCGCCGGGATTCATCCGATGACGCCGGAATATGCCAGCCCTGAACAGGTGCGCGGCGAAGCGGTCACTCCGGCCAGCGATCAGTACGCGCTCGGCGTGCTGCTCTATGAACTGCTTGCCGGGCGGCGGCCTTATCGTTTGCGCCTCCGTCCGCTGCCTGAAATCGCGCAGATCATTTGCGAAGCGATTCCTGAACGGCCTTCGGTGGCGCTCGGTCGTCGCGCCGAATCCGGCCCTGACGACAGAGAGCCGCCGCCGGAAGTCATCAGCGCTCGCCGCCGCGCCACGCCTGACGAATTGCGCCAGGCGCTCGCCGCCGGGCCGGATGAGATCGTGATGCAGGCGCTGCAAAAACAGCCGTCGCGGCGGTACGCCTCAGTGATCGAACTCGCCGAAGACATCCGCCGCCATTTGCAGGGCCTGCCGGTCGCGGCGCTGCCCTGTCCGGTCAGCAGTTCTGATCCTTACCAGACAGGTCTCATCAGCCGTTCAGCGGCGCACAGTTCGCTGGCCATTCTGCCGCTCAAATCACTGCCGGGTTCACCGGCTGAAACGGCGGCCACACACAGCTTTCTGGGCGTCGGGCTGGCCGATGCGCTGATTACGCGCCTGAGCAATATTCACAGCCTGACCGTGCGCCCGACGGCTTCGGTGCTGCGGTATTCAGGCGATGACAGCGATGCGCTGACGGCAGGCCGCGACCTCAATGTCAGTCACGTGCTGGACGGGCGCTTTTTGCAGTCAGGCGACCGCATCCGCGTCACCGTGCAACTGATCAACGTGCAGACGGCAGCGCCGCAGTGGGCCGCGCAGTTCGATCAGAACGGCGCCGACCTGCTGGAGCTGCAGGATTCGCTGTCTGAACAGCTCGTGCAGGAAATCGCCCGCAACCTGACGGGCGAAGAGCGCGCGCAGATCGCCCGGCGCGGCACCAATCACCCGGAAGCTTACGAAGCTTACCTGCGCGGGCGTTATCACTGGTACACGCACACCGAGGACGGCATGGCCCGCGCGATCACCTGCTTTTACGAAGCCATCGCGCTTGATCCGAATTTTGCGGCGGCTTACAGCGGGGTCGCCGATTATTTCAACTGGATGGGCATTACTTCGGTGCTGCCGCCGGACGAGTGCTTTCTGGCGGCGAAGGAAGCCGCGACCAAAGCGGTGCAGCTTGATGACCGACTGGCCGAAGCCTGGACTTCGCTGGCCATTGCGACGTGGGCCTATGACTGGGATTCAGTGGCCAGCAGCCGCCTGATGCGTCAGGCCATTGATCTGAATGCCAGTTACGCCCAGGCGCACCAGTGGCTCGCGCAGTTTCGCAGCGTGCAGGGCCGCCACCCCGAAGCCATCTCCGGCATGACACACGCGCTGGAAATTGATCCGCAATCACCGGCCCGGCACGCGATGATGGCGTTCATCCTGCACAATGCGCGCCAGCACGATGAAGCCTGGCAGCACTGCCAGCGCGCGCTGGAAATTGATCCGAACAATCACCTGGCCCTGCAGGCTACCGCCTGGATCGGGCCGCACGTGGCGAAGTCGGACGATGCGCTCAACGCCTGTCGCCGGGCGGTTGAAATCACCAGTCGCACGCCGCTGACGCTGTGGGCGCTGGCTTACACGCTGGCCCTCACGGGTCGTCGCCGCGAAGCCAGAGCCATCGGCCAGGAATTGCTCGCGCTCGCGCAGCACCGCTACGTGCCGCATTATTTCTTTGCGCGCATCCACACCGCGCTGGGCGAATCCGATCAGGCCTTCGACCGGCTCAATCAGGCCTTCGACGATTACGAACCGTGGGCGCAGGAAATCACCGTTGACCCGCAGCTTGACCCGCTGCGTTCCGACCCGCGTTTTGCCCGGCTGATTGCGCGCATTCGCCCGCGCCACCGCCACGAACACGAAGCCGAGACGTTGATGGAGGCTGAGAAACCAGCGGCCTCAACTTCCGGCAGCCTTTCATTTTCACCAGTCAGACACCATCCGCCATCACGCGCGCCGCTGTTTGTGGCGCTCGCGGTGGTGCTTGTCGGTCTGACGGGCTGGTTCGCGTGGCAGAAATTTTTTGCCAGACCGGTCATCAGCAGCGGTGCTGAAGCTGAACGAAAAACCGCGCCCTCGCTCAAAAGCATTGCGGTGCTGCCCTTCAAAACCGACAGCGGCGCTGAAGCTGATCGGTCGCTCGGCGTTGGCCTGGCCGATGCGCTCGGCCAGAAGCTCGGCCAGGTCCGACAGCTTTCCGTGCGCCCGCCCTCGGCCCTGCGCCAGTATCTGACGAGCGACATCACCCCGCAGCAGGCCGCCGCCGAACAGAACGTTGATTACGTCGTCAGCGGCAGGCTGCGGCGCGCGGGCGAAATGCTGCGGCTGGAACTTGAACTGTTCGGCACGCAGCAAAACACGGCGCTGATGAAGATCGAGGTGAACGGGCCTGAAAACAAGCTGGTCAGCTTTCAGAAGACGCTCGCTGAACGGCTCCTGCGCGAGCTGAAATTTGAAGTGACCGGCAGCGAACTGCTGCGCCTGACGAACAATTCGACCGAAAACAACGAGGCTTATCAGCAATACCTCGTCGGTCGTTATCATTTCGGCAAGCGTTCGATCAGCGGCTTCAATGAGGCGATCAAAGCCTTCAACCTCGCGCTCGAACGCGATGACAAATTCGCGCTGGCCTATGCCGGACTCGCTGACTGCTACAACCTGCTGCAACTTTACCAGGGATCGCCGGACAGCCTGTATCCGCGCGCCCGCGAGAACGCGCTGAAAGCCCTGGCGCTGGATGATTCGCTGGCCGAAGCGCATTCATCGCTGGCCTACGTCAGTTTTTATTACGACCGCGACCGCGCCGGAGCCGAGCGCGAATTTCGCCGCGCCAGCGAACTCAATCCGGGTTATGGAACCGCGCATCACTGGTTCGCGCACGTGCTGGCCGCGCAGGGCCGCCGGGACGAAGCCCTGGCTGAAATCAGACTGGCCGAACAACTCGACCCGCGTTCACCGATTGTCAAAACCGCCGCCGGCCTGGTCTGGTTCTATGCGCGCAATTACGAGCAGGCGCTGGCCGAATGCCGCCGCGCGCTGGAGCTTGATCCGGGCCTCGTTCCCGCGCACCGCGTCAGGCGCTGGATTTATCAGGCGCAGGGCCGTTATGACGAAGCCCTCGCCGCTTATCAGCAGGAAAAAAGTTTCAGCGGTTCTTCCGATCAGGAATGGCCGGCGATTCTGGCGCAGCTTCAGGCCCTCGGCGGCAGACGCGACGAAGCGCTGACGACACTGACGCGCGGCCTCACTACTACGGCAGGCCGCTACGAAGCTGAAAGCCTGCCCTTTGAGGTCGCGCTGGCTTACGCCCTGATCGGCAATCACGACCAGGCCTTGCGCTGGATGAACCGGGCCGAAGCCACCAAAGCCTACGTTTTCAACTTCGCCCAGGTGGACCCGCGCCTTGATCCCCTGCGCGCTGATCCACGCTTTGCGGCGCTGCTGCGCAAGGCCGGAATGTAAAGGAAAAGAGATGACCAGAGAGATGACGGAACAGACGGAAATAACGAAACACACGGAAGACTTCAAACTATGTTCAGTTCTGTTTTCGTTCATTCCGTTATTTCCGTCTGTTTCGTCATCTCTCTTCTGTTTTCTTCTGCTGGCGTTACTGTTTCCGCAAACTATGGGAGCTTCATTCAACGACCCGCTGACTCTGACTGAAGCGCAGGCTTCGGCGCTGGCAAAGCTGCCGCTCAAATGTCTGCGCCGCGAATATCCGAACAAACTCGACCACACGATGAATGACGCGAGCGAGGTCACAAGCCCGCGTGCGCTGCATCCGGCCTTTTATGGCTGTTACGACTGGCATTCGTCGGTGCATGGTCACTGGATGCTGGTGCGGCTGCTCAAGACTTTTCCGCACCTGCCGGAAGCGCCGCAGATTCGTGAAGCGCTGCACGAAAATCTGTCCGCCGCGAATCTGCAAAGCGAAGTCGCCTATCTCAATCAGGCCAGCCGGCAATCCTTCGAGCGCACTTACGGCTGGGCGTGGCTGCTCAAGCTGGCCGAAGAACTGCACACCTGGGACGATGCCGACGGAAAAAAATGGGCCGCCAGTCTGAAGCCGCTCAGCGATGCCTTCGTCGCACGCTATCAGAACTTTCTGCCGAAACAGACCTACCCGATTCGCACCGGCGTCCATCCGAACACGGCCTTCGGGCTGGCCTTCGCGCTCGATTACGCAAAGACTGTCGGCGATCAGAAACTCGCTGAACTGATTATCGAACGCAGCCGGAACTATTACGGAAAGGATGTGAATTACCCGGCAGCGTGGGAGCCGGGCGGCGAGGATTTCTTTTCACCCGCGCTGATGGAAGCCGATCTGATGCGGCGCGTCCTGAAGCCTGCGGAATTCAAACGCTGGTTTCATCGCTTTCTGCCCGGCCTTGTCAAAAGCGAACCGAAATCATTGCTGCATCCGGCGACCGTGACCGACCGCAGCGATCCGAAAATCGTGCATCTCGATGGTCTGAATCTGAGCCGCGCCTGGTGTATGCGTTCAATCGCCGCCGCGCTGCCCGCCACCGACCCGGCGCGCAAAGTGCTGGTGAAAGCTGCCACTCGTCACGCCAGCGACGCGCTTGCCAATGTCGCCAGCGGCGATTATGCCGGTGAACACTGGCTCGCCTCGTTTGCCGTGTTTATGCTTTCGACGCCGGAGCCGCAATAAAGTCAGCCACTCGAAAACGGTGTTCGGAGTTCCAGCTTTAGCTCAATGGTATTAAGTTAAGGACCGGGTAATCTCAAATTTGAAATTTGAGATTTGAAATCGCCTTGATTTCAAAAGCCCATCTGAAGCTCAACAGTGTTAACTTAATACCATTGAGCTTTAGCTGGAACTCCGAACACCGTCGTGCGATGCGGTCAGTCATTGCGAGTGGCTCAGAGCTTCAACGTCATTGCCTGATTCAGACTTAAACCACATCGCGCCGCGTGAACTCAATGCCGCCGACGATGGCGGCAAGCACGCCGCCGACGGCGCCAAGCAGCAGCGCCACGGTGAATCTTTCATCAATAAAAATATTGATCGGCAGCAGCCAGGGATAGAATTTGCCCAGGCGCGCGCTCGCGGCAAAGAGCGCGAAAAATGTTCCCGCGATGCCTGTGCCGAGCGCGAGCGCAAAGCCCTGCCACCGCATGCTCACCCAGTTGTGAATC
>CAYWDW010000343.1:0-6144 GCA_964457105.1 uncultured Heliobacteriaceae bacterium | reverse complement strand
AACCCTCGCTCCGGGCCGGGTGCAGACGATTGTGACTCCGGGGTTTCCTGACTTTCGCGGGCTGACGCTGAAAGCCTCGCCGCGCGAACTCTTTTTTATTGCTGAGCGCACGGTTTATCGGATTGATCAGAATGGGGCACAGACCATCTTTGCAGGCGGCGGCGCGCCTGCGCAGGGCAATGGTGACGGCGGCCTGGCGACCCAGGCCAGACTGACGGCTCCGCTGGGGCTGGTCTTTGATCTGAGCGGCAACCTGCTGATTGCTGAAGGCGGTGACACGCGCAACCACCCCGGCGCTGTGCGCAAGGTGGACGGCAGCGGCAAGATCAGTTCACTGGCGGCGAATCTTGCTTACCCGAACAGCGTCACAGTGGCACCGGACGGCAATGCCTATGTTTCAGTCGGCAACAGCCAGCATATTGTCAAAGTCACTCCGGCGGGCAGCACGACGGTGGTGGTCGGAAACTCGAACATTTGCAGCCAGGAGGTCAATCCGACCTGCGGCGACGGCGGCGCGGCCATCAGCGCCAGCCTCAACCTGCCGGGCAGCACCGACGGCGCGTCCTATCAGATTGCGGCAGATGCGACAGGGCTTGTTATTCCTGATTTCAGATATTCGCGGGTGCGCTATGCCAGCTTCAGCGCGGCGGCTGTTTCAGTCGCTGGCAAAAGCATCGCTTCGCAGCAGATTGAAACCATCGTCGGCAGCGGGTTCGGCTCGCCCTTCGACAATGTCCCGGCAACCGCCACCGAAATGAATGGCCCGACCGGCATTGCGGCTGATTCAGCAGGCAATCTTTACATTGCCGACACGGGCAACAATCGCCTGCGCTTTGTCAATCGCGGTCAGAATGCGGTGACGCTTTTCGCGGGCACGGTTTCCGAGATGACCATTCCCCCAGGCGAAGTGGTCACGCTTAACCAGAATCTCAACGACAACAGAACCGATGACCGGATTACCACCGCGAGCTTCGCCACGCCGGGTGGAGTCGCGCTGACTGACAAGGGATTGTTCGTCGTTGATTCGCAGAACGGCATCAAGTATCCGAATGGCATTACCGGCAAACGCACCGGCGTGATTCGCTTTCTGAACACCTCAAACGCCAGCGTGACTTTCTTTCCTTCAGGCGGCGCGGCCAGTGTCGTGGTTGAGCCTGGCAACATCAAAACCATCATCGGGGTCCCGCTTGGCACTCCGGTGCCGCAGCCGAACATCGGTGACGGCGGCCCGGCCAATAAGGGAATCATCTTTCCGACCGATGTCGCGGTGGATAATGCCGGCAACGTCTACATCGCCGATCAGGGCAATAACCTGATTCGCCGGGTTGATGCGTCAACGGGCGTCATCACCAGCCTGCAGGCCAGACAGAGCGACGGCTCAGTGGCTGCGCTCACCACCGGCGGCGCGACCGGCATCACCTTTGACGGCTCGAACAGGCTGCTGATTGCCGATACGAAAAACAATCGCGTGCTGCGGCAGAATGAGGCCGGCGGCAATGTCTTTTCGGTGATCGCTGACGGTTCGCTGAGCCTCAACCGCCCGCGGGACCTGGTGGTGGATGGCTTTGGCCGGATCTTTGTGGCCAGCTCAGCTTCACAGAAAATCCTGCAGGTGCGCGCTGTTGATAACGCGCTCGGCACGGCCAGGGCCGTGGCAGGCACGGGCACCGCAGGCTTTTCGGGCGATGGCGGCGCGGGCGATCAGGCACAGATCAGCCTGCCCAATCCGGGCAATTCGCCGACTGACATTCAGGTCAGCGCCGGGCTGGCGCTGCTGCCGACGGGCGATCTGGTGCTGACTGATACCAGCAATAACCGCATTCGCCTGCTGCTCGTCAGGCAACTGGCCGCGACCAGTGTTTCAGCGGCCAACTACAGCGGCGGTTCGCTGGCCAGTGAATCCATCGTGGCCGTGTTCGGCAATCCGCTGGCGACCGGGCTGGCGACCGCGACGACGCTGCCGCTGCCAACTTCGCTCGCCGGAACAACCGTAAAAGTGACCGACAGCACCGGCACTGAACGGCTCGCTCCGTTGTTCTTCGTCTCGCAGTTTCAGGTCAATTATGAAGTGCCGCCAGGCACCGCCAACGGCACCGCGACCATGACAATCACGAGCGGCGACGGCACGGTGTCGGTCGGCACGGTGCAGATTGAAAACGTCAAGCCGGGAATGTTCACCGCTGATTCGAGCGGGCAGGGGCTGGCTTCGGCGCTGGCGCTGCGCGTCAAAACTGATAACTCGCTGGTCTATGAAAACACTTCGCGTTATGACACGGGGCAGAACAAATTCGTGGCGATCCCGATTGACCTCAGCAACGCCAGCGAAAAGGTCTTTCTGGTCTTGTTCGGCACCGGCTTCCGTGGCCGCACCGCGCCAGCGAATGTCAAAGTGAAGATTGGCGGAGTTGATGTGGAAACACTGTATGCCGGGCCGCAGGGAGGTTTTGTCGGCCTGGATCAGCTCAACATCGAAATCCCGCGCAGCCTGATTAATAAAGGCGACGTTGACATCGCCGTGATCGTTGACGGCAAGTCGGCCAACCTCGTCAAGGTCAATGTCAAATAAGTTCAGACCACACAGATGGCGCACCGGGCGAGTCGTGATGGCTCGCCCGATTTTTTTTCAGTGATCGGGTTATTTCACCGCTGGCGGATTATCCTGTCCGTCAGCCAGCGCCTGCTGACGCAGCGCCGCCGCTCCGAGTAACCCGCCCATGCCCATTGATTCAACCGCCGTGCTTGGCACCAGCATCAGCGCGCCTTTTTCCTTCAACCCTTCATACAGCATATTCATCGCGCGCAGGTGCAGGGCGGTCGGGTTTTCAAGATACGACTGCGCCGCCTTTTCAAAAAGGTGCGCGATTTCAACTTCAGCTTCGCCCAGAATGATGCGCGCCTGCTTTTCACGCGAAGCCTGAGCTTCACGCGACATGGCGTCCTGCAACGCATCAGGAATCACGATGTCGCGCATCTCGACTGACTGCACGGTGACGCCCCAGGGATTGGTTCGTTCATCAATCAGCTTCTGCAATTCGTCTTCGATGCGTTCACGCCCGCGCAACAATTCAGCCAGCGAGGTGCGGCCAATGATGTCGCGCAACGCCGTCTGGGCGGCCCAACTGACGGCTTGTGCGTAGTCCTGCACTTCGAGCGCAGCCTTTTCAGGGTCATAGACCATCCAGAATAGAACGGCGTCCACATTGACCGGCACCGTGTCAGAAGTCAGCGTCTGCTCAGCCGCAAAGTTGGTCGTGATGATCCGCTGATCAACCCAGGCCGAAACCGAATCAATAAACGGAACGATCCAGAACAGACCCGGCCCGCGCAGGCCGACATAACGGCCCAGGCGCAGCACCACGGCGCGTTCCCACTGGCTGGCGACTTTTGGTGATTGTGACGCCAGCAGGCCGAGCAGGAGGCCGATAATCACACCAAAAGGACTGGCGCTCAGCACCGTGACCAGTGCGCCAAGCGCGAGCGGCCCCAGCAGCAGCAGCGCGGAAATAATATTCGGTCGCGGCAGCCTCGCGTTCGTGACGCTGCCTTTGTTGAGTGAAAGACCAGTGATGTCAGCCATGATTTTTTTTCTCCCTGCTGCGTCGGCTCGCGAGGTGTGTGAGGACCTCGTCGAGCGCAAAGCCGTGCGCCAGGGCATCGGCCAGAAAGCGATCCACCAGCCGACGCAGCTCCAGCTCGTGGTCAGTCTTTTTCGTAAAGCTGCGGCGCACCACCACCTGGTCGTGCGCGCTGACAAACGTGCCGACGCCGCGCCGCGTTTCCAGAACCCCGGCGCGTTCAAGTTCGGCATACACCCTGGCGACTGTGTTGGCGTTGATCCGCAATTCAACCGCCAGTTGTCGCACGGTCGGTAACTGATCGCCGACGCGCAGCCGGTCGGTCGCAATCGCAAACCGGATCGCCCGCTCAAGCTGCGCATAGAGCGGCATCGGGTCTGCCGGATTGATGTGAAACAGTTCGCTCATCATTTGCTATGTTGTACTACGACAATAGTACAAGCCGGGTTCCCGAATTTCAATCGGGTTTCCGGCCCCGCGGCTGGTCTGAATCGGTGGATGACAAAGCTTCGTGCAACTGCTAGCATAGGGTTTACTTACTCAATCCCACATTTACTGGCACAAAGGTTTTATGAGTCAGGACAATTCTCTGCCCGTCGCTGCGCGGGAAAATATTCGTAACATCGCCATCGTTGCCCACGTTGATCACGGCAAGACCACGCTGGTTGACGCCATGCTCCGTCAGTCGGGCCTCTTTCGTGAAAATGAGCGGCTGGTTGAGCGCGTCATGGATTCGATGGATCTCGAACGTGAACGCGGCATCACGATTATGGCCAAAAATACTTCGGTGCGTTACGGCGCGACGAAAATCAACATCCTCGACACGCCCGGCCACTCCGATTTTGGCGGCGAGGTCGAGCGCGTGCTGACCATGGTGGACGGCGTGCTGTTGCTCGTGGACGCTTCCGAAGGCCCGCTGCCGCAGACGCGCTACGTGCTCTCAAAGGCGCTCGAACAAAAGCTGCGGCCCATCGTCGTCATCAACAAGATTGACCGTCAGGACGCGCGCCCGCAGGAAGTCGTCAACGAGGTTTACGATCTGTTCATTGACCTCGATGCTGACGACGAGCAGATTGACTTTCCGATTCTGTACGCAATTTCGCGCGACGGCATTGCCAAACCGGAACTGACGGTCGAGAGCGACACCCTGCAGCCGCTCTTTGAAGAGGTCGTGCGCACGATGCCTGCGCCGCAGGGCAATGAAATCGCGCCGTTGCAGATTCTCGTCGCCAATCTGGATTACAACGAATACGTCGGACGCCTGGCCATCGGGCGCATTATGAATGGCACCATCAGAGTTGGCGAAGAAGTCGCCGTGATTGGCTTTGACGGGCAGCTTCAGAAAACGAAAATCTCGCAGCTTTACGTTTACGAAGGCCTCAGGCGGGTGTCGGTCGAACAGGCATCAGCAGGCGAAATCATCGCGCTCGCCGGCATCGAAGGCATCAACATCGGCGACACGGTGACATCGCTGATCGAGCCGAAGCCGCTGCCGCGCATCCGGGTTGATGAGCCGACGATTTCAATGATTTTTGGCGTCAACACCTCGCCGTTTGCAGGCCGCGAAGGCAAGTTCGTCACTTCGCGTCAGATTCGCGCGCGGCTTGATAAAGAGCTGCTCGGCAACGTGGCGATTCGCGTTGAGGACACCGATTCAGCCGACAGCTTCAAGGTGTCAGGGCGCGGCGAACTGCAGCTCGCCATTCTGATCGAACAGATGCGCCGCGAAGGTTACGAACTCAACGTCGCCCGCCCGCAGGTTGTGACGCACAAAATTGACGGCGAGATGCACGAACCCATCGAACTCGCGGTGATTGACGTGCCCGATCAGTTCATCGGCGTCGTCACCGAAGCGATGGGCCGTCGCAAGGGGCAGATGACGAAGATGATCAATCACGGTCACGGTCGCGTGCGCATGGAATTTGAAATTCCGTCGCGCGGTCTGATCGGCTTCCGCAATGAGTTCCTGACCGAAACCAAAGGCACCGGTCTGCTCAACACGCTTTTTTTGCGCTGGGGCAAATGGCAGGGCGACATGCAGGGGCGCGGCACGGGCAGCCTCGTCGCTGATCGTCCTGGTGTGGCAACGGGTTATGCGATCTTCAATCTGCAGGAGCGCGGTGAACTGTTCGTCAAACCGCAGACCGATGTTTACGAAGGCATGATCGTCGGCGAAAATTCGCGCGACGTTGATCTGGACGTGAACATCATCAAGGAAAAGAAGCTGACCAATATGCGCGCTTCGACCGCTGACGAAGCCCTGCGCCTTGTTCCCGTGCGCGACCTGACGCTTGAGCAGGCGATTGAATACATCGCTGATGACGAACTGGTCGAAGTCACGCCGCACTCGATCAGGATGCGCAAAAAAGTGCTGGCCGCGAATCTGCGACCGAAATCAAAGAAGGCTGCAAGCGAATAAAAGAGAACGAATCAGGCCGGAGCTTCAGCCTCATCCGGGATCAGGCTCCGGCCTGGCTTCAGACACACAATGCACCAGCGAACCCAAGTGTCAGTTCAGCGGGAGATGCTCGACGATTTCCAGTTCGAAGCCTTCGAGTGAGTGCAGGCG
>CAYWDW010000342.1:0-6152 GCA_964457105.1 uncultured Heliobacteriaceae bacterium | reverse complement strand
AACGAGTCCCGGTCGTGGCAACGCGCCACAGGAGCGCGACCTGCTGCGCCTGGCGACGCCGGTCCTCAAGGTCGTCATGCAGTTGCGTTCAGGGCAGACGCCGCCTTCGGATGAATTGCGGCGGCAGGTCGGCGAACTGCTGCGGCAGATGGAACAGCGCAGCGCCGAAAGCGGCTATCAGAATCAGCATGCCTTTCGCGCGAAATATGCGCTGACCGCCTTTGTTGATGAAACCGTTCTCAACGGCCCGTTCTCTGAAGCGCAGCGCGAGGAGTGGGCGACGCATCCGCTGCTGAAGGATTTCTTCGGCGAAATGGATGCCGGCATCAGATTCTTCGAGCAGCTTGAAACGCTCATCGGTGAAGTCAACAGCAAGCTGAACGTGCTGGCCGGTGAACGCGCTGCCGGGCGCAACCCCGACCCCGCCCTGTGGCAGGACCTGAACCGAACGCTCGATGTGCTGGAGGTTTATTACCTGTGCCTGATTCTCAATTACAAAGGCCGGTTTGCGATTGATTTCAACAGCGAACGTCCGGGCACGATTTCCGGCGTGGCCGATTGCCTGCGGCGGGCCGGGCGTTTGCGCGAAGAAGAATTATCTCCCCACTGGAAGGTCAGCGATCAGCCCGTGCCACAGGCTGATCCCGGCTTGCCGAAATGGGTCAAAATCGCCGTCGCCTCGGCGTTTGGCCTGGCGACCCTGATCTTTCTGGTGCTCAGTTTCCTGCTTTCGACGTGGCTGACTGCTGCGACGGGAAAACTGCTGCGCTGAACGAAGCGGTCACACGACAGGCTGACATCTGCATCAGCCTGCACAGAGTTCAGAAACCCCGGGATGCTGCTGAACTCCGCCTGATGCCCCACTCCTGAATCACGCTCTTCATTATTCCAGGCGTGTCTGCCTGATCTGTTTCGCTGCCGTTCGCCTCGCCGCACGGCCTGAGACGCTGACCATGCCCATCAATGAACAGTTGAAGTCGGTCATCACTACCGCGACGCTGGTGGCTTCTTACGGCATCGGCCTGGGGTTGCTCTGGTTTCTGCTCGGTCCGGTGCTGGCGCTGAATCCGGCCACGCTGATTGTGCTGAGCGCGCTGCTGCTGGCGACCTGGCCGCTGGCGGTGCTGATCAACTGGATGCTGCAACGCCGCAACGGCGCGGCTCAGCCTGCTGCCGTCAATAACCAGGCGCAAGTCGCCAGGCCCGCCGCTCAGTCAGCCGTCGGCGCCTCGCGCCGTTACCCGGCGCTTGAAACCTCCGCCGCCGAAGCCGCGCAATGGCTGCGGGCCAACTGGCGCGGGCCGACGCCGCAGGGCGATGCGCTTTACGGTCTGCCCTGGCTGCTCGTGGTCGGGCCGCCGCACAGCGGCAAGACCTCGCTGCTGCTGACTGCCGGACTTGATTTCAACGCGCTGCCCAGTCAGATGCGGGCCGATCAGATGGAAGTGCGCCCGACCAGAAACTGTGACTGGCGCGTGACGAATGACGCTGTGCTGCTCGACACCGCAGGCCGCTATATGTCCGAAGGCCAGGCGGATCGTGACGAATGGCTCGGTCTGATCGAAACGCTCAAACAGTCGCGTCCCGACCGGCCTTTTGACGGGCTGCTGGTCGTGGTCAGCGCCGCGCAACTGAGCCGCTGCGATGAACGCGAAATTGAAAGACAGGCGAGGGTGATCCGCGACCGCATTGACGAAGCGCGGAACATCGCGCAACTGCGCTTTCCGGTTTACGTCGTCTTTACGCACACGGACGGGCTGGAAGGGTTCACAGATTTCTTTCGCACGCTCAGTCCGGGCGAACGCAGCCAGGTCTGGGGCGCGACGATCCGGCTCGACAAGGCCCCGCAGGCGCACGCGCTTTTTGACGGCTACTGCGACGAACTTTACGCGCGCCTGTCGCGGCAGCGCCTGTTCAGAATGAGTCGCCCTGAAATTACCACTGCCAAATCGGTGACGCGCCTGCTGTCGCCGGAGCAGTTGCGGACGATGTATTCCGAACAACTGCGCATTTTCAATTTTCCGTTTCGCTTTGGCGGTATGCGGCGCAACCTGAGCCTGTTCACTTCGGCGCTCTTCAGGCCGAATCCGTTCAGCGACAACCTGCTGTTTCGCGGCTTTTATCTGACGAGCAGCCTGCCCGCCGTGGCTGGCCGTGCCGTGCCTGCGGGCGCTCCCGGCGCGACCGGTGAACTGAAACCGGCAGGCCGGGGCTGGTTTACCGAAGTTCTTTTCAAGGACGTGCTGCAGCGTGACCGGCAGCTTGCCGCCGCCTTTCAGCCGCCGTCGCAATACCCGAAACTGCTGCGCCGGGTGCTGCTCGGCCTCGCCGCCCTGACGCTCTTTGTTCTGCTGACCGGGATGCTGGTGTCGTACTTCCGCAATCGCGCGCTGATCGCCGAAGGCGAGCAGCTCGGCGCTGAAGTCACGCGCACGGTCAGGGTGACGAAGAAGAACGAACCGGCGACCCCTGAGGAAGTCGCGGCGCTCAATCACCTGCGCGAGTTTCTGCAAAAATACGAAACCGCGCCCGACCTGTTCTATCGTTTCGGGCTGTATTCCGGCCCGGCGATCAGCGCGCCGCTGCGGGCGATTTATTTCGATGCGATCAGCCAGCGCTTTTTCATTCCGGCAGCCGAAGCGATGGAAAAAGACCTGCGCGCCTTCACTGACCGGCAGGACCAGCCGCAGGAAAAGGACGTGGATGATTATTACGGGCGTTATTACGATCTGCTGAAAGCCTATCTGATGTTTGCCAGGCCGGAGCGCGCGGACCAGCCGACGCTGGAAAACACACTGGCTGAATACTGGAGCAAAAACGCGCCAGCGGCTGACACTGAAGGGAACTGGCGCGAACTGCTGAAGTATTACGCCAGCCAGGCCGCGGGCAGCGATGCGCCGCACTGGAAGGCCGATGACGCCCTGGTTGACAAAACGCGCACCCGGCTCAGGAACTCCTATCCGCTCGAAAACCGCTTTTACAAAATCATCGTCGGGCGCAGCAACCAGGCCGCGCGGGCCATCACGCTCGAAACCATGCTCGGCCAGCAGAGCGACACGCTCAAAGGTTCGTATGTGGTGCCGGGCAGTTACACGCTCGATGGTTATTACGATCACATCCGCCCGGCCATCAATTCGGCTTCCACAGAGGTCCGGGAAGAGGACTGGGTTGTGGGCCTGAACGCCGGAGACAATCAGAAAGGGCAGGATTTCAAGGTCAGCAAAGTTCAGGATCTGTACCTGCGCGATTACAAGGCGCAGTGGCAGAAATTCCTGCGCGGGCTGATGGTGCCGCCATACAAGGATCAGAAGAACGCCGAGCAGGTATTGCGTGAACTTTCGGCCAGCGATTCGCCGCTGATCCAGGCGATGAAGGCGGTGGCTGAACAGACGCGGCTGGCCAATCCCGTCTCACGCGGTTTTTTCAGCCGGATTTTCGCTTCTGCCAGTGGGGGCATAGATAAAACGCGGCTGGCCGAAGTTGATCGTGACTTTGCGCCGCTCGCCAGATTCGTCGAAGGCGGCGACAAGGCTCCGGCGGCAAAATACCTGGAAGAACTGCGCACGCTGCAGCAGAAACTGGGGCGCATCGAATTGCAGAACAAGGCCGCCGCCGCGGCTGACGCGGGCAGCGACCCGGCGGGCCTGAAAGGCGCTGAACAGAAAGTTGAGCAGCTTGTCGAAGGATTCAAAACCGAGCCGACCAAAGATGCCGCAGATGTTTTGAAACAACCGCTGGCCCGCGTGCGTGAACTGATTGATTACCTGGTCAGCGGCGACAACGTGACGGCGTGGGCGCGGCTGGCCGAGCGTTTGCGCAAGCTTGAATCGCTCTATCCTTTCGCGGCTTCAGACAGCAGCTTTGCTCCGGCCAATGATCTGACGGCGCTGCTCAATCCGGTCAACGGGGCGCTGGCTGATTTCACGAACAAGCGGCTGGCTTCGTTCATAGACAATGCGCAGGGTGAATGGCGCCGACGCAAACCGGACGATCAGAATGTTTCGCTTGCCGTGATTGATTACCTCAACCGGGTTGAGAAACTGCGCGAAGCCCTGTTCCCGAATCGCAGCGCGGAACTCAGAGTTGAATATGACCTGACGATTCTCAACGATGCGAACGGTCCGCCGATCACGATTCAGGCTTCGGGGGCGCAGGTTGACAGCGTGAACAATAAAACCGCGCACGGTTCGTGGCCGTCGCGCCAGGGCGCCGCCGGCGCGAGCATCACGGTGGCGAGGCCGGACGGAGCCAATGCCACCAGAGAATTTCCAGGCGGTTCCTGGGGCCTTTTCAAAATGTTCGAGCAGGGCAACCCGCGCAGGGTGGGCAATCAGTATCAGCTTTCGTGGGCGGTCGGCGGCGTGACAGTCAGGGCGAATTTCGCTCCGGCCAGCACGACCCATCCGTTCGAGCGCAGCCTGTTTACTCAGATTCATGTCCCGCCGAATCTGAAATGAAGTTTTCAGCGACACGTTTGGTCGCTGTCAGCCACCTGGTCCTGACCGGTGCCTGACGTAACCGTGAAGGAGTCGCATGCCAGAGATCAGGGAACTGCTCAATCAGGGACGACTCGCCGACGCGATCACTGCCGCGACGAATGACGTCAAATCGCGCCCGACCGGGATGACCGCGCGCACGACCTTGTTTGAACTGCTCTGTTTTGCCGGTGAGTGGTCGCGCGCCGAAAAGCAGCTTGAAGTCATTGCGCATCAGGATGTGAAGTCAGCCATCGGCGTGCAGGCCTATCACAACAACATCCGGGCCGAGCAGGCGCGGCAGCGATTATTCAGCGACGGACTTAAACCGCACTTTCTGACCGAACCTGCCGCCTACGTCAAACTGCACCTTGAGGCCATCAATCGTGTGCGCGAAGGCCACACGGCAGAAGCCCGCGCCCTGCTTGATCGCGCCGAAGAAGAACGTCCGGCACGGGCCGGCACGCTCGACGGTCAGCCCTTCAGCGATTTCAGGGAGGTTGACGATCTGACGGGGCCGGTGCTCGAAGTGATCGTGCAGGACAATTACACCTGGGTGCCGTTTGAGCAAATCAGGCGCATTGAAATTCGTGAGCCGAAACAGTTGCGCGACCTGCTCTGGATGACGGCGCGCATCGAAACCGAAGCCATCAGCGGCGAGGTCTTCATTCCGGCGCTCTATGCCGGTTCAAGTCAGCACGCAAACGATCAGGTCAGACTGGGCCGGATGACCGATTACCGGCAGCTCAGTGACGATTTATACGCGGCTGTCGGCTTGCGGTTGTTTCTGGTTGACGGTGAAGAAAAATCACTGCCGGAAGTGAAAGTGGTCGAGTTCGCTCCGGCGGCGGCGTGAGAAGGAGAGATCAGCTATGCCCGTGCCCGCTGTGGCGGACGTTGAAACACTGCTGGCCCCGATTCCCGGCGACAACCCGGCAGGCGAAAACCTGCTTTATGAAGGCACCTATGACCGCATCAAGACGGCGCGCCGCGCTGATGATGTGCTGGTTCAGGGCGACTGGCAGCGCGAATTGAAAGTGAGCGACTGGCCAAAGGTCATCCAACTGGCGACCGAGGCGCTGACCACAAAGACCAAAGACCTGCAAATCGCCGCGTGGCTGACCGAGGCGCTGGTCAAAAATGATCGCCTCGACCGCCTGGCCGGATTGCGTGACGGATTGCAACTGCTCAGCGGCCTGCTCGCCGGTTTTCAGGAGCAGCTTTTTCCGCCGATTGACCCGGAAGATGACGAAGGCCCGCTCAATGCCCGCGCCAATGTCATTGCCGATCTGGAAGGTCGCCTGGCCATCGCGCTGACTGAAATTCCGGTGACCAGGGCGGCAGGCGTCAATTACAACTTCGCGCAGTGGGAAGAGAGCCGGCAGTTCGATGTGCCGGATAATTTTGAAGCGCTCGCTTATGACGAGCAGACGCGCGTCGGTGAACTCAAGGCCCGCGCCGCCGCTGAAAAAAAGCTGACGAGCGAGGACTGGCGCAAGGTTTACCGGGCGACGCCGCGCGCTTTTTACGAAGAGCGACTGGAACTGGCCGGTGAATGCCGCGCCGCGCTGAAAGCCTTCGATCAGCTCATTGATGAATGTTTCGGACGCGAAGCGCCGGGCCTCAGGTCGCTTGACCAGGCGCTCGACAACCTGCACACGATGCTCGAACGAATGG
>CAYWDW010000341.1:4225-6159 GCA_964457105.1 uncultured Heliobacteriaceae bacterium | reverse complement strand
CGCCTTCCCACTCCCTGTCTTATGCTGCTTTACCAGGAAGGCCGACCACTTGTAACGTGCCTGGTTTCGTGGAAGGCCCCCGCTGATCCTACTCGATCTTCACTTTTGGATAATCGAACGGATGATTGGCCAGCACGGCGCGCAGGTTCACCTGACCGAGCAGCGTTTCCAGATAGGTCGCAAAGCGGTGCAGCACCTGGGCGAGTTCCTCGTTGCTGCGCGAGATGATGATCTCTTCGTGAAACTGTTCGTACTGCTCCCAGTCCTTGTACATCAGGTAACGCAGCGAACCGTCGCGGAAGAGGGCGAGGACTTCGATGAGCGGCGCGATGTGATTTTTGTCCGGGCGCGTTTCGTAATGGCGCAGGTAACAGATCAGCCGCCAGATGTCTTCGCGCAGTTTCGCTGACTGTTCGTAGCGCGTCTGGAAAGTGTCAAAGATGGCGCTCGGATTGAAGTCCGCGTCAAAGGCCGAAGCGATGCTGACCACGGTCTGTTGCAGGCAGTTACGCAGCAGGCCGTGCGAATTTTCGACGCGGGCATAGATCGGCGGCGCCTGGCGCAGGTGCACAAAGCCGACGAGTTCGTGACTGAAGACCTTGTTGAATTCCATGCTCATCGCATAGGCCGCGCAGTCAATCGAGTCGCGGGTCTCTTCGGTCAGATCAGTTGACAGCAGCAGGCGGCGGTCAATGAAATCCAGCAGCAGCCGCGCTTCTGAATTGACCAGCGCAAAGATGAGCAGCGATTTTTTGAGCGGGCGATCTTCCTGCAAATCACGCTCGATGAACCGCAGATAGCGCAGCAGCCGAAACGATTCGAGAAACACCGTCGCCACGTCCTGGCGCAGAATCGGGCTGCTGATGCGCCGGATGATCGCCGTGATGCTGGTGTTTTCGATGCGGTCGTAATGCGGTTTGAATTTGTGATGCAGCAGCGGTTCGATGAACCGGCAGCGTTTGATTTCGCGGTTGATCAGCTTGCCGATGCTGGTAAAGATCTGAAAGCCGACCGACGGCAACTGCACCAGCCCGTCAATGACGGCGCGCAAATCAGCCAGCGATTCAATCAGCAGCGTCAGCGAATCTTCGGGCGACAACTGACCGACCAGCACTTCGGCAAAACCGGCCATGCTGTCATCGCGCATCAGTTCCGATTCGATGTATTTGCCGAAGCTGACCGATTCGGTGTGTTCGATGGTGAGAATATCGCTGCACAGATGGCTCATCCGCAGGCTGACGCTGCGGACGATGCGCAGTTCCTCGGTGAAATCGCGGCGCACGACTTCGCGCTGTTCCTGTTCGGAAAGCGGATGGTTGCGAACCCGGAAGAAGCGGTCAAAACATTTGATCCACATCTCCAGTTCGAGCAGTGTTTCGGCTTTGTTGCGGGCTTCCAGCACATCCAGCCAGGGCTGGAGCGGGTTGGCAGTCTCAATCAATGACCCCGTTGTCCCCGCAATCAGACTGCGTGAGGTAGTAGTAACCGGCATAGATTTTCAGCCGCGACAACGACTAATCAGACGCGCAATGACGGAGACCGCTGACGCTGCTGCCTGCGTGAAATTTTACTGGTTAAGCAAAATGGGTTGGTGTCGAACGAGCGCGGGACGCATTCGGAAGGCCACGCCGCAGTATAGGCGAACCGGCTGAACAAAGACAAGAAATTACTTGGCCAGCGGCCTGACAAACTGCGTCACCCCAGGCGCGACCAGGACGAAAAATGCGGCTGACTGCGGCTGATTCTAAGATTAGTTTGACAGCCTGCGAAAGGGTATGTTACACAACTGAACTACTGCCCAATACAACAATTCATCCTGTGCCCCGAACCGGAATTACCCCAGCCAGAAACAAGTTGCTGTCCGGTCATCAGGGAAAGAAGCGGCAGGCGGAAATCAGGCAGTCCTGACATCCTCTGGTTCTGATTGCCACGCT
>CAYWDW010000341.1:0-4215 GCA_964457105.1 uncultured Heliobacteriaceae bacterium | reverse complement strand
GACACACCGAAACTATGGCCCCGCGACTCAGGCAACCAAAAGATCTTTCACAGCGAAAGGGGAACAACATCATGCCAGCTTCTGCAGCAGCAACATCACTCGTGCGCGAACGCACCATTCGTGAGGCGGAAAAACTGATTCGGACGATCTGTCTCATCCCCCAGCCCATGACGCGCGAAGCCTTCGCGCCAGTTGGGGAACTCATCCGCGAACGCGGCAGCGTCGAACTCAATCTCGACGGCAGCCCGGTCAGCGTCGCCATGCAGACGGTCGAAGCGCGCCCGCTCTCATTCGATTTTCTGGGCCGTCACCACCGCACCGAACAGGTCTTTGCGCCGCTCGGTCATCATCGGTCCGTGATTGCCGTCGCGCTGTCAGACCGCGAAACCCCGGACGTGCCCGATGCGCAGAAGATGGCCGCTTTCATTGTTGACGGTTCTGCCGCCTTCAAACTGCACCGCGACACCTGGCACACCAGCGCCTTCCCGCTCAATGGTGAAACGGCGACCTTCCTCGTCATTGACCGCGAAGGAACGCTTGATGACGATTACGACCTGCGCGACCTCAAAACGTCGCTCGGCCTCGTCGTTGAAATCAGGCCATAGCAACGGTGATGTTTTATTTCCCTGAGTGGAAGCGTGAATGTCCGGTTCACGCTTCCACTCTTTTGAATTTCAGCCCGATCAATTCCTGAAGTAAGTATGAAACGATTTATCACGCTGTTCAGCCTTGCCATTATTTCCTGCTCGCTGCTCGCGGTCGGCTGCAAACAGCCGCCTGCCGCCAGCCAGTCACCGGCCAGCGCGTCATCAACTGCCGGTCAGACACAGGTGCCGACGCCGAATGCCGCAACGGCAGCGGCGGCGAAAGCCGCCATGGCGCAACGCGGCGGGCCGGGCGCTTCACCCGGCGCTTCACCATCTGTTCCCGGTGTCATTCCTGACAGCCTGAGACGACCGCTTTCCCGCGAAGAGTTCAACCGGTTGCCGAAAGAGACGCAGGAAATGATTCTCAAAGCGACGGGCGGAAAGATTCCCGGCGAGATGGTTTCGCCGTCACCGGGTCCGAAGAAAAAATAAGCTCCGGTTCGGCCCTGACCACGATGAGCAAACCTGCCGATCAAAGCAAATTTGCCCTGGCCATGACGGTCGGGACCATGCTTGTCGCAAACATCGCTGGCGGTCTGGTGGTCGGCTACTTTCTTGACCGCTGGCTCAACACTGCGCCCTGGCTGCTGATTATCGGCACCGTACTCGGCACAGTCGGCGCTTTCACCTCGCTTTACCGGATTATGTCCCGCCTCAACTGAGCTGAATTCCGGCCTCAGCCTTTCAATCCGCATCCGCACCCAATCCGTAGCATAAAGTCGGAATTCGGAATAAAGAGAGGCCGCCGTCTTGCTACTGCCTGTCATCTGTCATCTGTCATCTGTCATCTCGCTTTCAGCTTCCGAATTCCGACTTCCCCCGCAGGCAGCCGGAGGCGTCCAGGGCGCATCGAAGCGGCCTGTGCAAACAGCTCTCTTTTCGTGTAACCTGTGACGTTAAAGCAGCCGTCCCCAGGCTGACAACTATGATTCGGGGTTTGAAATGGGATTTAGTAATTCAATTCAGAATAAGCGGCGGCTGGTGTCCGGCCTGCTTCTCATCGCGCTGATCTGCTCGACGGCTTTAACTTCCTTCGCGCAACAATCCGGACCACATGCAAAACTGATCGTCACCGTCACTGACCAGGCGGGCCGCGCTGTGCCGGGCGCACAGGTGCAGGTCAAACGGCAGAACACCGTCATCAATACCGCCACGGCGACTGAAGAAGGCAAAGCTGAATTCAGCAACCTGGCGCCTGGCAGCTACGACGTGCTGATTTCCAAAGATTCTTTTGAACCGCTGCTGCTCAACACGGTCGAAGTCAAAGCCGAGACGCCGCTTGAACTGCCCGCGACGCTGCTGCCAAAGGCTGTGACTGATGTCGTCAATGTTTCGTCCACCGCTTCTTCGGTCGCGCCGCTTGAACAGGGCGGCGCTTCAGCAATCGAATTACAACGCAATCAGGTCAAAGCCAGAGCCGACAAACCGAACAACGTGGCTGCCGCGCTCGGTTATGTGCCTGGCATTGCCCGCACCGACCAGGGACAGCTCAGGCTGTTTGGCAGCGGCGAAAATCGCAACGCGCTGATCGTCAATTCCGCAGACGTGACCGATCCGGCGACGGGACAGTTCGGGATGACCGTGCCGATTGACAGCGTGCAGACAATCAATATTTTCAGGACGCCATTTCTGGCGCAGTACGGGCGTTTTACCGGCGGCGTGGTATCAGTTGACACGCGGCGCGGCGGCGAGAAATGGAATTTTGAACTCAACGATCCGTTCCCGGAATTTCGCTACCTGCGCGGCAGCCTGCGCGGGTTGCGCGAAGCCACGCCGCGCCTGACTTTCAACGGGCCGCTGATCAAAAACCGGCTCTATTTCTCGCAGGGCGTTGAATACGATATTGCCAAGCGGCGCGTGCTGTCGCTGCCTTTTCCGAACAACGAAACGATCAATGAATCGGTCAATTCGTTTACGCAGTTCGATTACATCGCCAGCGACCGGCACAACCTGACCGGGACGCTGCACATCGCGCCGCGCAAGGCGAAGTTTTTCAATCTTGATTTCTTCAATCAGCGCCCGGTGACGCCCAATTTCAGCGCGCGCGATTACACGGGCACGATCATTGACCGCTACACGATTGGCGAAAACGTGCTGGAAAGCACCGTCGCCATCAAGCGGGCCGGACTGGATGTCTGGGCGCAGGGCAGTCAGGAGATGACGCTCACGCCGACCGGCAATTCCGGCAATTATTTCAATCAGCAGGATCGCAACTCATCGCGCGTTGAATGGCTGGAAACACTGTCGCTCAAGCCGATTCACAACCGGCTCGGCGCGCACAATCTGAAATTCGGCACAGGCATCACGCGCACTGGTAATCGCGGCGAGTTTCTGGCGCGTCCGATCAACATCAGGGACACCGCAGGCAACCTGCTCAAGCGCATCGAATTTGACGGTGGCGGGCCTTATCGCCGCAACGATCTTGAAGTCGCGGTCTTCGGGCAGGATCACTGGGTCGTCACGCCGAAACTGGCGGTTGATGTCGGCACCCGGTTCGAGCGCCAGGGCGTCACTGAAACCTTTCGCATTGCGCCGCGCTTCGGTCTGGCGTGGACGCCGTTTGGCAATCAGCAGACGGTGGTGCGCACGGGGTACGGACTGTTTTATGACCGCGTGCCGCTCAATGTGTATGCCTTCAGCAGTTACCCTGAACAGATCATCACAACTTACGGGCCGGGCGGCGTGATCACTGACGGGCCACGTCGCCTGATAAATATTACCGATCAGGCCGAAGCGACGAAATCGCCGTTCATTCGCCGGCGCGGTGTGGCCGGTAACTTTGCGCCGTATTCAGCGACCGTCAATATCGAAGTCGAACATCCGGTGACGAATTACCTGCGGCTGCGCGCCAATTATCAGGCGAGCAATTCCTACGGCCTGATTACGCTGACGCCGAAGGTCGTGCAGGGTCAGGATGCGCTCGTCCTGGGTGGCGGCGGCAAGGCTCGTTACCGTCAGTTTGAACTGCTGTCGCGGTTGTCGCTCAAAGAGAATCAGGAAGTCTTTTTCTCTTACGTGCGCAGCCGTTCAGAAGGCGACCTGAACGAGTTCAATAATTTTCTGGGCAGCTTCCCCGTGCCGGTCATTCGTCCGAATCAGTACAGCAACCTGCCGGGCGATATGCCCAATCGCTTTCTGCTGTGGGGCAATCTGCAACTGCCCTGGAAGATGCGCATTGCGCCGCTCGTTGAGTGGCGCACAGGCTTCCCGTATTACCTGGTGGATGCGTCACAGAATTACGTCGGCGTGCCGAATGCTGACGGCAAACGCTTCCCGAATTTCTTTTCGCTTGATGCCCGCATCACCAGAGAATTCAAAATCAACGGTGCCGTCGAAAGCATCTTCGGACGCAAACTGCAGGATCCGTATGCGGTCAAGGTTTCGTTCAGCATTTACAACCTGACGAATCATTTCAATCCGCCATCGCTGCATAACAACATTGCCGACCCGCAGTTCGGACTCTTCTTCGGACAGAACAAGCGCCGCTTCCGCGTGGATTTCGACATCGTTTTTTAGATCGGTTTTCAGATCAGTGTATGGGCAGCGCCGCCGGTCCAGTACCGGGCCA